>NZ_JBEMBC010000086.1:0-10986 GCF_040274425.1 Carnobacterium sp. | reverse complement strand
CTTTTTCGCTGTGTCGGTTTGTTTCAACCTGTCTCAGCGACATGTATTAATATAACAGGGATTCAGAGTATCGTCAATGTTTTTTTATAAAAAAAATCATAATTTTAATAACCACAAACATTAATTCATTGTTATTAACCTATTAACTCTTTTTTAAAAGTAAACACGAACTTATTAGGTGTTTTCTCATTGGATTATCCGCTAGGTTAAAAGAATATTTATTCAATTAAATAAAAATCTATTCATAGTTTAAAGTTAAATTTTAAAAAAAGTAGAATCGAATCCCTTTTTAAAGCTATCCGGTTCTACTTTTTTATCAATTTTCTAATTAATTCTCAATCCATAATACAAATGATCGTGTAATGCTCCATTAAAGTCAGCTATCTTTGGCATTCTTCCCCATTGTTGAAAACTAAATTTCCCAAGAATGTATTCACTTGCTCCGTTGCCTTCTACAATCATCGCAATAACATTTTGATAACCGATCTCTTTAGCTTGCTGTAACGCATAATCAACTAACTTTGATCCAATTCCACGCTTTCGATAATCACCATTTACATAGTAACTAATTTCAGCGACCTGATCTACCGCTCTTCTTCCTACTCGGTATCCACTTAAATGACTGTATCCGGCAACCTTTCCATCAACTTCATAAACGAACAGCGGATATTTTTCTATTTGATGAGACTCAAACCATGCTTTTCTTTCTTCTACTGTAAATGGATCAATATCACAGGTGATGCCTCCTGTAAGTATTGCCTTATTATAGATATCTACCATTTCTGGCAAGTCTGCTAAACTAGCTTCTCTAATAAGTGCTTTTTGTTTGGTAAAAGTTACCTCTATCATTTAAGCTTCCTCCAATCCTATCTAAAAATTCATTTTATTGCGTATTCATTGAACCGTTTGCATTCCCTCTCTCACTAGCTTGAGAAGACTTAATTTGTCTCTTTCAATTTATACGGCAAGCATTATTATATACTTTGAGTTATACTTCGACAATCTTTTTTTTGAAAATTTTTATTGTTATTTTTGCGTCTTTTTAAAAAGTCTTTTTATTACTTTAACGGATGCGTTTCTTTACGTGTAAAAAGGTATCTTTGCTTTACAATTTTATTTACGTTCACTAAACTTACAGTATCTAAATAACGGGATTTTTGGAGGTGAAAACGAGATGCAACGAATCTTATTTTGGATTTTCACTAGCTCACTGTTGTTTTTAGGCTATTTTTCTTATGATATTATCACAATGCAAAATTTTATTAATGACACCATTGAGGAGCCTAGTAGTGAAGTCCTCATTAAGGAAGGAGATGCTTATCTTAATGAAGTAAAAAAACTTATTGGCGATCCTTTAGACTTCACATCTGGAGCTCCTACAAAAGCTGGTAATAATATGGAACAAAGTCAAAGTGCATTAATCCAAAAATCAACCATTGTCACCTACCAAGTTACTAATGATGCTCTTTCCAATGGAATCATCAATACGGCTAATACTGATCAGACTGAATATGCTAGAAATACGATTGCTCATAATCAACTATGGGACACCTTTAGGACTATTATACCGGCAGATTTACGCACAAACATTTATTCTTTCTCCGTTTTCTCAGATGGAGCTAACAATCTTTTAGGTTACGTTGAACCGTTAGACTACAATGGAGATACTTGGCAACTTGGAGTTGACTTTGTCGATAGTACAGATGAAAAAAATTTTTATTACACTTTAATTCATGAATATGGTCACCTTTTAACTTTAAATAATAAACAAATGGTCAGCAATTACGATTGGGAAACCTTTAGTCAAAAAGAAATTACTTACTCTTCTTTCTATGGAGAAAGCACTCCTGAGTCGTATATGAATTTATACTACCAAGAATTTTGGATTGATTATTACAAAGAGTGGCAACATCTCAACGTCCAAGCTGATTCAGAAGCTCAACAATCATTTTACCTTGAACATGCCGATGACTTTTTGACAACTTATGCTGTTACCCATCCTGAAGAAGATATTGCTGAAGCATGGGCATTTTTCATTCTCTCTCCTATGCAAAATAATGATACCGTTGCTCAAAAAAAACAAAACTTTTTTTATCAATTTCCAGAATTAGTTGAAACACGAACTGAAATTCTAAAGAACCTTCTAACTGAAGCAAAAAAAGACTAAACCTCAATTAAGGTTTAGTCTTTTTTCTATTAAGATAAAAGCATCTATCATAACTTACTTATATACTTTCTTTATTGTGCTGCAGCAGGTCTCAAACGAGCCCAAGCGTTCTTTACTGAGGTTCTCATTTTTCCAGTCAATGGAACAGCTACTTCTTTTACTGCACAATATTTATCAACAAACGTTACAATGTAACTTTCTTTATACTTTGGAAGAGCCACGGTAGCTAGCCACATGTGTTTAATAATAATATCGCATTCTAATTCACTTAGTTCCGTTAATTTTTTTGCATTTTCGCAAGCCATGCGAGGATGAACATATGCGTGAGTTCCCTCATCAAATTTCGTTATTCTCCAATCATAATAAAATAAATCATGAAGCAAACCGGCACGAGCTGTAGCTCTAGCATCCAAATTATGTTTTTTAGCAATACAGTAACTGATATAAGATACGCTAATTGAATGATCTAGTCTTGTAGTAAAATGATGTTGAGTATAGTCATTAAGTTTCTTTACTTCTTCACATTCCAATAAATCCTCGATAAGTGCAACGTATTCTAAATCTTGCTTCCATTTTGGTTCGGTCATTAAACAACTTCCTTTTCGTAATAATATATGATGTGTTCTAACTGGTTCCTATCATACAATGTATGCTTTGGCTTTTAAAGCAGAACACTTCCAATTTAAAGAAATATTAGGAATGTTCATTTTTTTGACATAGTTTCGTAACACTTAATTTTCGGTTTTGGTGAGCGAAAACATTACTATCCCAGCAGCAACTGCAACATTTAGAGACTCAGCTTGTCCTACAATTGGAATATAGAGATTCTTTGTAGTACGTTTTAATAATTCATCCGACATTCCATTGCCTTCATTTCCCATAACTAATCCATATACAGCTTGAGGGTCAATTTCTCGATAAGAAACAGCCTCTTCATTTAACTCAGTACCAAAAACTGGAAACTCATGTTCAAAAAACAAATCAAACCATTCATTTAAATCACCTTGGTAAACGGGCAAATGAAAATGACTCCCTTGCATAGAACGCAACACTTTACTATTGTAAAGATCGACAGACCCTTTTCCTAATACGACTCCCCCAAAACCGGCAGCATCTGCTGTGCGAACCATTGTTCCAACATTTCCTGGGTCTTGAACATTGTCTAAAAATAAAAAAGGCTTTGTTAGAACAGGTTTATCTAATTGATCTATTTTTTTTACAACTGCAAAAATACCTTGAGAAGTTTCTGTCTCACTTAAGGTTCTTGCGATTTCCGTAGAAATTTCAACTTGTTTTGCTTCATCAAATTCAGGAATATCTCCTACAGCTACTTCTTCACTTATCATTATTTCTAAAATTATCGCACGATTTTTTAAAGCTTCTTCTATTAGATGGAAACCTTCAATTAAATAAGCACCAGCTTTTTGACGCCCTCTTCTTGATTGAAGTTTTTTCCAATTCTTTACGCGTTCATTTTTTGTGGATAAAATTAATTCCATTCGTAATCCTCCGCCCATTTCATCTATTGCTTATTCATTCTACTAAAAAAGTCCTCTCTTTGAAAGAGAGGACTAAAGCTATCTGTTTTAAATTCTTAATTTACGTACCACTATTTTGAAAAATTTCTTCTTATAGATAGTTTGCTGGATTAACACGAGAACCATTTACATAGACTTCAAAGTGTAAATGAACTCCTGTAGAAGAACCAGTCGTACCCATTGTTCCAATTTGTTGTCCTTGTGATACCTGTTGTCCTGCTGTTACTAATAAACTTCCAGATACCATATGAGCGTATAATGTTTGTAAGCCGTTTCCATGATCAATCTTCACATAATAACCCCAAGAACTATGGTAACCAGCAAAAACGACTGTTCCGCTTTGTGCTGCTACGATCGGACCGCCGCCCCCAAAGTCAATACCACCATGTAATTTATTTACACCAGTAATCGGATGAATACGGTAGCCATAAGAAGAAGTAGTATATCCTCCACTTGGATTAATAAACCCTGAACTGTTTGAAGATGACGGAGTGCTTGCTTGAGCTTTATTGTTTGATTGACTTGAAGAACTTGTTGTTTGTTTAGTTTCTGCGACTTTAGCTTCTGCTTGTGCCGCTTTGGCTTCTGCATCAGCTTCAGCTTGTTTAGCAGCAGCTTGTGCTTTTTCTTCTTCAGCAATGATACGTTGACGTTCTTCTTGTAATTCGCTTGACAACACACTTGTTTGAGTCGCAATAACAGCTTGTTCTTTAACAAATTCATTTTTTTCAGATTCTGTCATGTCGTATTTAGTTGCTACTTGAACAATTTTGTCATCTAGTTCTGCTTTTTGAGCTACTAAGTTATTTTTATTTACTTCAATTTCAGCTTTTAATGATTCAATTGCAACTTTTTCATCTTGTGCTGTTTTTTCATTCTTTTCTACTTCTTTTTTATCATTTTCTTGTTGAGTAACAATATCTTTGTTTGCAGAAACCAATTGGTTTACTACACCCACACGTCCGATTAAATCTGACAAACTATCTGCAGATAATACTAAATCGACCATATTAGAAGTACTGCCATTTGTTTGAACATTTCTAGCTTGATGTTCTAATTTTTCTTCACGTCTAGCAATTAGATCTTTTAATTTTTCAATCTCTGCTTTTAATTTTTCAATTTTAGCTTTTGAGTCAGCTAATTTTTGCTCTTGTACTTTCAGTTCTAGTACAACAGTATCGATATTTGTTTGTAATTTTTCAACTTCTGATTCAAGATTTGCTTTTTCAGATTCTAGGTTATTTAAGGTTTCTTCTTGAGATTGGATTTTTGAGTTTAAGTCAGCTGATTTATTTTCTAATTCTGCTTTTTGATTTTCAAGTTCTGAAACGCTCGCTGCCTCTGTCGCAGTTGGCATTACAATTGGAGTTGCAAATAACAATGCTGCAATCATCCCGGTCATCAATTTCTTATTCAAAGCATACCCTCCATGGTTTTTTATACCCTTTTATTTTCTCACGCCAATTAGTATAGCATAGTAATCACAAGAAAATGATGTTAATTCTTTAACAAAATCATCGGTATTATTACATTATCATTTCTGCAATCGCTTACATATTGTTTTTCATTTAAGAAACGCACGTTTTGCATATTTAGCCATATTTTGTTCATATTTAAAGAGTTATTTAAATAGTTTGCACTAGTAACTATTACTTTTTACTAAAAAAATGAAAATGAAAGTATTGAAAGCCAATCAAACCTAAAAAAAAGAAGCGACAGAAAAACTGTCGTTTCTTTTTTTTACTAATTAATCTGTCTATTAAGATTCTTCGTTCCCTACTTTGATCACGATTTTCCCAACTGCATGATGCGTTTCACTCATTGCATGAGCATCGTAGACCCCTTTTGCAGTTAAAGGATAAGTTGCTCCGATAATCGATTTCACTTTTCCTTGTTCCATTAATTGAGCCAACTGGCTAAGTTGTTTTCCATCTGGTTCTAACCAAATATTGTTAAAGGTAACGTCAGCCTTCTCAACTAGTTCTTTATCTGCATCCCCCACAATTGAAATAATTCTTCCTGTATGAGGTTTGACCACTTTAAAACTATTTTCTAAAACTTCTCCGCCCATTGTATCAAAGATGACGTCTACATCCTTTAAAAGTTCAGTAAAGTCTTCGTTTTTATAGTCAATAAATTGATCTACTCCTAAGCTCAACAACAGTTCACGATTTTTTTCACTTGCTGTTGAGATAACGTAAGCCCCTCTACTTTTAGCTAATTGGATAGCATATGTTCCAACGCCACCTGAACCTGCGTGTATCAAAATTTTTTCGCCCTCAACAAGTTTACCGTAATCAAATAATGCTTGCCAAGCAGTTAAACCAGCTAATGGAGCTGCTGCTGCTTCTTCATAAGATACATTTTCAGGAATATACGCTAGTAGGTTATCATCAACTGCAGTATATTCAGCATACGTTCCAAAACGTGTTGTATCTGGTCGTGCAAATACTCTGTCTCCAATTTTCCAATCGGTTACTTCACTACCGACCTCTACAATTTCACCTGCTACATCCCAACCTAAAATAATCGGGAATTCCCAAGGCATCTTTTGTTGCAAATAGCCTTCACGTAATTTCCAGTCAATCGGGTTGATGGAAGTTGCTCTTTCTTTTACGATGACTTGATGCTTTTTAGGCTGTGGCATCGGTACTTCTGCTTCTTTCAACTTTTCTTTTCCACCATATTCTTCGATAATAACTGCTCTCATTTTTTCTTTCCTCCAAACACTAATATCTTTACATAATTTCCATTAATATACTTCTTACTAATAAGAAGTATAACCAAAAAAACAAAGAAATCCTAACGATTTGTTCAGATTACAAATTCCATCAAGCTTCTTCTTTTTTGAAGTGAATACATGCTATGATACTTACAGAGACAAAGAAATCCAATTTTGGTTTAATGGGAAAGGAAGAATAACAACTTATGACAACAATTCGTACGCTAACCATAAAATATGCTCTGCTACAAAGCTTATACTGGATGGTATTTTGCTCCATCTATGGATTTGCTTCAGTCTTTTTGCTCTCCCGAAGCTTCGAAAATCAAAACATTGGGCTTATTCTTGCCATCTCCAATATCTTATCCGTTATTTTACAACCTATTTTAGGTGCTGTAGTCGATAAGTTTGAAAAATTAACATTGAAATGGAGCTTAATTATCCTTACAATTTTATCTATTGGCCTTCTTGTTTCTTTGCTTCTTTCTGCGGGCGCTCCTGCAATTGAAGCATTACTATTTATAGCTGTAGTTTCATTAGTTTTATCCATGCAGCCATTCATTAATTCTTTTACATTTGAACACATTAATAGTGGGGTAGAAATCAATTTTGGTTTAACAAGAGGAGCAGGTTCCTTAGCGTTCGCTCTAACTTCATACACGTTAGGCCTATTGTTAACATGCTTTAGTACAATTATTTTACCTATTGGCTGTATTTTTTTATTAGTTGCTTTTTTAGTTCTTATTTTTACCTTTCCTGAAGCTAGTACTTCTGAATTACAATCTACTCTAGACTTAAAACTAGGTAACTCCTTAACTAAAGAAAAAGAATCTTTTTTCAAAAGATACCCTCGCTTTTTATATTTTCTAATAGGCGCAGCTTGTTTATTTCTTTTTCACACTATTGTAAATTCGTATTTAGTCCAAATCATTCACTCACTCGGAGGAAATGACAGCGACTTTGGTTTATCATTGATGATTACAGCTTTGTGTGAACTCCCTGCTATGCTAGGATTCAGTTATTTATTGACCAAACGAAAAAGTGGTATTTGGCTGAAAGCAGCTGCCGTTTTCTTTGTAGTAAGAAGTATTCTTTTCTTGCTATCAGGATCGGTGTCCATGATTAACGTTACTCAATTATTCCAAGGATTAGCATTTGCTCTTTACATTCCAGCATCAACTTATTATGTCAATCAATTAATGCAAAAAAAAGATCGTGTCAAAGGGCAAACATTTAACGTTGGCGCCATTACACTTGGCAATGTGGCTGGAAGCCTTATAGGCGGTTGGTTATTAGACAATGCGGGGGTTCCACAAATGTTAAGTGCTGGAGTAGCAGCGGCAATTATTGGATGTATTTTGCTCTTTTATTCAGTAAGAACAGATATTTAGAAATAGAAAAACAACCAATAGTGCAGACAAGTAGTCTGCACTATTGGTTGTTTCATTAATAGAAAGTTTCTTTTTTCAATTCTTTCATTAAATACATCAAGTCTTTTTCAAAAGCAATTCCATATATGGGATCAATTTGATCTTCAATGGTTCGTTTTACAACTCTTGAAATATAATTTACTGCTACTTCATTAGCTCTTTTCAAGCTGTGCTTTTGAAATAAAAATCCAGCTACTACGCTTGTAAACAAATCTCCTACCCCATCGAAATGCCCTGGATAAACTTCTGAAAAAGTATAATCGATTTTCGAACTTCCTTTGGAAATAAACGCAGCACCTACTTGTCTTTCATTTCCGGTTACACCAGATAAGACAATATTTTGGTTATTTTTGTCCGTTAATTTCCTTATAATTGGTTCAATTTTTTCTTTAGTATGTGGCTTTTCTGGATAGTTTGTTTCTGTTAGTAAGCAAGCTTCAGTTACATTTGGTATCAAAACATCTGCAAATTGACAAAGTTTACGCATCGCTTCAACATGTTCAGAGGTAAAACCCGGGTATAAAGTTCCGTGATCACCCATCACAGGGTCTACTACAATTAGAGCTTCTTCTGTTGAAAACTGTTTGATGATGCTTTCCATCAATTTAATTTGTTCTATAGAGCCTAAATATCCGATGACTATCCCATCAAATTTTATTCCTAATGAACGCCAATGATTTAAAATAGCTGGGATTTCAGCGCTTAGATCTAAAAAAGTATACCCTTCAAAACCTTTACCGGTATGTGTAGACAACAATGCTGTAGGTAAAATACTCACCCAATTTTCTAAACAACTTAGAATCGGGACAGCCACATTCATTGAAATACGGCAACTTGCTGAAATATCTTGGATAACTAAAATTCTGGGCTGCTTCATCTTTTTCTCCTCTTCTGCTCGTTTTCTTCTCTTTATCTAGTCTA
Organism: Carnobacterium sp.; assembly: GCF_040274425.1. Lineage (NCBI taxonomy): Bacteria > Bacillati > Bacillota > Bacilli > Lactobacillales > Carnobacteriaceae > Carnobacterium > Carnobacterium sp. Next base: position 2,208 of record NZ_JBEMBC010000086.1, on the reverse strand, counting down.
GCATAATTCTTATTATAGAATCTGTACTTTTCAGTTTTTTTTATTAAAAAAATCATGACATTGTTGCTAAAAAAAGATAAGATGGCTTTATACATATATGTAAAGGATGAGAATTATGCGAAAAATTACTACAAAAGAAATTGTAACAGTTGCTCTATTCATGGCTATGACTATAGTAATGACGATCCTTATTCGTATACCCACATTTCGTGGCTATATTAACTTAGGAGATATGGTTTTATTATTTGCTGCATTATTTTTAGGAAAGAAAGCTGGTTTTCTTGTCGGTGGATTAGGAAGCGCACTTGCTGATATCATTGCAGGTTACGCTTTTTATGCTCCCATTACTTTTATAGTAAAAGGACTTCAAGGATATATTTGTGCTTGGATTTTTCAAAAAACAGGCTATCATAAACCTCTTTTAGCTACTATCCCTGCTGGTATATTTATGGCACTTGGCTATTTTGTTGCTGAAAGCTTTATGTATGGTTTGGCTGGAGCAGCTATTTCTATTCCTGGAAATTTACTTCAAGGAATAGTTGGGGCATTAGGCGCGGTCCTATTGCAAAAAAGTGTAGGTTCTAAAATAAAAAAATAATGAGTTCTAAAAAAAGTGTTGCTGAGTATACTCAGCAACACTTTTTTGTTTACATGAACTAAAATTAAAAATAACAACTTTGCATAGAAAAGGTCAACTCTTTTTATTTTAAATCAAAAAGTTTATCATCAATTTAATTCAGCCGGTTTATAATTATCTTCTAATTTTTCCATCAGCAATCCTACAGATAAACCAATAAAGAATAATACAACTGCAGCTGCTATTCCTCCTGCAGATATACCAATGTATTGTTCGGGCAACGGAGCTATAATGACCGTTGAAGCTATTACAACACCTAGAATAAAGTGAAAAATAGTTGCATAAGCGATTTTCATTAATTTGCTTACCAATTTAGACAGTAACAAAACACATAAAATTGCACCAATCGCGACAGGAATCAAGATAGAAAAGTTCAAATCTTTTATACCTTCTGTCATGGGCTCATACAAATGCATGTACATCAAAAAATTAGAGGGACTTAATCCAGGAACTATAAACCCTAAGGCAAAAATCCCGCCGGCCATTACCCATGACAATGTGGATTGTTCAACTACTACATTCATATTAAATTTTGCATAAATTAAACCTACAAAAGCAAGAATCGCAACAACTACAGCAATCACAAGGTGATAAGGCTTACGTCCATTTTTCCCAGCTTCTTTATATAAAGCAGGCAATGTTCCCAAAATACAACCAATAAAGCACCATAAAACCTGAACCTCATTATTTTTCAAAAAATAATCAATCGGATATGCCAGCACAAATATACCAAACAAACCACCAATCCCTACTGGAATAAAATAACGTACATTTTTAAGGAAGTCTTTGCGAATATTTGATAGAAATGCAATCATATTTTCATAAATTCCAAATACAGCTGCTAAAGCTCCTCCACTTACGCCCGGTAAGATAGCACCTGAACCAATAAACATTCCTTTCACAAAACGGAAAAACCAATCAATAATACCTTCATTTTTTTTCATAATAACTAAATTTACCTCCACTCACTTTACAAAAAAGTGATTATTATTCTATTTATGCTGCTTTTAATATTATGACACATTTTTTTTACTTTTTGTTTAATTTTTAGTTATGTTTAACTAAATTAAGAATACGGATGAATCTAATACCATAAACAGCTGACAGAAAAATCATACTTTTCCATAATACTTAACCACATACCAATTGACAAGTATAACAATATAAACCTCTGCTGTCTTTTTTCTTTATATAACTTCTTATCTATTACTTTAAATTTTTTCTACTAGTTTGCTGACTTATTGTTATTTTTCAATTTTAATTTGATTGCTTTCACACTAATAAATGTGATACCTAACAATACATTTTGCATCTTATGTGTAAATCCAGAAAGAATAAGTATGTAGCTACAAATAAGTAAAAATACAAATGCAAGAACTAACTTTTTTTGAAAGTAACTCATTAAACTCCTCCTATTACTGATAGTAAATCATATAATGGATATATAAAGTAAAATTAATTGTGTACGTTAATTCTTTTATTAAAGTGATTTTTTGAGAGCGTCAATAAGTTTGTGTAAATAAATCGCCCTTCTGCAAAATAATCTGTTACTTAGTAAACATTGAAGCTAA
>NZ_JBEMBC010000085.1:0-11076 GCF_040274425.1 Carnobacterium sp. | reverse complement strand
AGTCCTTCTGTCTTTAACGATCTTGGCATCAGTTACGACGATTTGACATTTTTTAAAGAAATTGGAGCAGATGGAATTCGACTAGACTTAGGATTTACAGGGAATGAAGAATCGATTATGACATTTAATCCACAAGGGTTAAAAATCGAATTGAATATTAGTAATGGTACGCGTTATTTGGAAAATATTTTGAGCTATCAGGCTAATGCGGAGAACTTATTAGGTTGTCATAACTTTTATCCGCATCGTTACACCGGTCTAGGTTATGAACATTTTATAGAAACCTCTAAGCAATACAAAAACAAAGGCATTCGAACAGCGGCTTTTGTTAGTTCACAAAAAGCCACTATCGGTCCTTGGCCAGTCAGTGAAGGATTGTGCACATTAGAAATGCATCGAGAGTGGCCGATAGCCGTCCAAGCCAAACACCTTTGGGCAACGGATGTGATCGATGATGTGATCATTGGTAATGCTTTTGCTTCTGAAGAGGAATTAAAAGCATTAAGTACAATTAATCCATACCAATTGACCTTAAATGTTGAATTGGTTGAAGATATTCCAGAAACAGAACAAAAAATTGTGTTGGAAGAATTTCATTTCAACCGTGGAGATGTGTCGGATTATGTCATTCGTTCAACACAAAGCCGTGTTAACTATAGTGGTGTCGATTTTCCGGTATTTAATACACCAAGTATTATTGAAAGGGGGGATATTATTATTGAAAGTTCGCTTTATGAACGCTATGCCGGAGAGTTGCAATTAGCACGGTTGCCAATGCAAAATTCTGGTAAATCAAATGTCGTTGGGCGAGTAGTAGAAAGTGAAATGGTATTATTGGACTTGATTAAGCCATGGCAAAAATTTAAATTCCAAACTATACCAAAAAGTTAGTTAAAGGACTTATTATTTTAAAGTAACCATTAAAAGATGCATAAGGAGGAATTATCAATGAACGGTTTTATCGATTTTATGGAAAAACACTTTATTCCACGCGCTTCAAAAATTGGAGCACAACGTCACTTAGTGGCTATCCGGGATTCTTTTATTGTCACAATGCCGCTAATGATTTTAGGATCATTAGTACTTTTGGTCAATAATTTACCTATCCCAGTATATCAAAATTTTATGAATAATATTTTTGGAGAAGAGTTATGGAAATCTTTTGGAGGAAATGTCTGGAATGGAACGTTTGGTATTTTATCTGTTCTAATTGCATTCCTTGTGGCACACAACTTAGCTAAGGATTATGATAAAGATGGAGTAGCTGCTGGAGTTGTTTCTGTAGCGTCTTTCTTTGCGCTAGGCGGATTAACAGGGATGTCTTCAAATGGACTATTTATTGCCTTGATCGTTGGGTTGGTTTCTGCTGAAATTTTCTCGCGTTTATCTGGAAATGATAAATTAGTTGTCAAGATGCCTGAAGGTGTTCCTCCAGCAGTAGCAAAATCATTTGCAGCTATGCTTCCAGCCATGATCACGATCAGTATATTTGGTTTAATCTGTACGATCTTTATTGGATTTGGCATAACAGATATCGTAACTTCATTTTACGATTTAGTCCAACAACCATTTATGGGATTAGCGAATACATTACCTTCAGCACTTCTGTTAGCTTTTATTACACCATTCTTATGGTTCTTTGGTCTACATGGAGCCAATATGGTTGAACCGTTGATGCAAACGATTAATGCACCAGCTATTGAAGCAAATATGGCAGCTGTGACAAATGGAGATGTTGCACCTTATATTGTTAATAAACCATTCTTTGATTCTTTTGTTAACTTAGGTGGAACAGGAGCAACATTAGGTCTGATTATTGCTATCTTGATTTTAGCTCGTCGCAATAAAGCTTATAAAGTCATAACAGGCTTAAGCACAGCTCCAGGAATTTTTAACATCAATGAACCTATGATGTTTGGATTGCCAATTGTATTGAATCCAATTTTGTTCATTCCATTTATTTTAACACCAGTTGTTTTGGTTCTTGTAGCTTATACAGCGACGAAGTTTGGTTTGGTCCCTGCAGCAGTAACCATGCCGCCATGGGTAACTCCTCCGATCATTGGTGGAATTTTAGCCACACAAAGCATTGCAGGTGGAGTGTTAGCTGCAATCAACTTAGTTATTTCTGTTGTTATCTATGCGCCTTTTGTTAAAATAGCAGACCTACAAGCTGCGAAAAAAGCTGAGGAAGATCAAGCTAAAGAAAATTCAGCTATTTAAATAATAATAAAGTTGAAATATAATTAAAAATAAACGTATTTACAAATTTAAATAAGAAAGAGCTAAACCTTCAATTTGGAAGTTTAGCTCTTTCTTTATTTATTTTTATTTTTTATGTAGAAAGAAATAGTAAAAGTGCTTTCGTTTTAGTTAGTTGGCTAAGCTCTAAGAATATTTTAACATCAGATAAATTATTCCTATGCTACAAAATGCTTAACACTAACTGAAGCATTTATACGTTCTTCATAAAAACGAGCATAAGTGACCCATTTGTAGGGTGTTACCCATATATAAGGTATACCAAATGTAAATAGTGCTAAGATATCCCAAAGTAAAAACGATAGATCCATAATAAACCAATCCATCTTGAAGCCTTCCATTAATTCTTCGCTTTTAGAAAGGGCTTCTTTATAGCTGAGATCAGCATTATCTACTAATAAGTAAGAGACGAGAGAATAAGAATAAGCTTTATAGATACCTGGTATAATTAAGAGAAGCGACCAAAAAAAGATTGAAATTTCTCTAAGCCACATAGTTAACACATAGCGATTACCATCAGTTTTGAAGGCTTCTAATAGGTCTTTTTGAAAAGAAATCGGTTGATGTCGATTAATTTTTAAAATTAATTTATTAATAAAAGGTGAAATAGATGAAGCAAGTATACTGACAATCAGTGAAAGAATAAAACTAGGTAAAATACGTAGACCGTCATCTTCTGATATTACTCCATAAATGTCGAGTAAAATAGGAATGATAGTGATCAATAGTATAGTGGTAAAGTGATGCTTAATGGTGTCTCTTGCAAGTTTTTTTATATACTTTCTGTCCAAATAGATTTCCCCTTTAGTGTCTATTTTTTTAGAGCTACTTATTGTTTCTGTTAGTGTAGCAAAATCAATAGAAAAATAAAAGAACCTATTTTATTTTTTAAAAATCAAAATAAAAATGAAACAATTATCGATTGGTATGGGTGGAAAAATCAAAAAAGAATTCCTGAAAAGATAAGAATTCTTTTTTGATTATTTAGTTCAAAAAGTTAAAGATAGCATCTCGCAAAAATTTTGCAGCTCCATTTCCTGCTGATTCGTCGTAATAGCTGGTGAATCTTGGGTCATCCACGTACATTTGTGCCAATCCTCGATGTGCTTCTTTTGAGTAGCTTGGCCAAGTGAAAGACAACCATTCTTTGTGGAGTTGGGTTACTTGTAAAGCTTCTTTGCTAGCAGGGTCGTTTGTTTGCTTGGCTATTTTTAAATCTTCTAGTATTTTAGCGGACAAGTCTTGCATTTTATTGTAATCTTCTTGGCTTAAACCAGCAAATTTTTGATTGGTTTTTTTAATGGTTTCAGCGCCATACTTTTCTCGAATTTCTGTACCATATTGAGTTTCATTTTTTTTCAGCAACTCTTCTTTAAATCCTTCAAATTTTTCTTTGTCAGACATTTGGATATTTCCTCTCTTATTTGCTAATGTTTTGTCAATTGTTTTTAGTAATTGGTCAACTTGTGCTTTTTTAGCTAATAAACGTTGACGGTGGTCCATTAAAGCTTTCTCACTATCAAAATGAACATCATTTAGTATTTGCTTGATATTATCTAAAGGCATTTCCAAATTACGGTAAAATAAAATTTGTTGCAGTTTTTCAATTTCTTGCTCACCGTATATACGATAGCCATTAGAATTTTTTCGTTTAGGTGCCAACAAACCAATTTCATCGTAATAGCGAAGTGTTCGATTGCTCACGCCAGCTATGCGACTTAAAGCATTTATTGTATATTCCACTACTAATCCTCCTTTCTAATCAGCTTGATTTATATTGATTGTAAACCTTCACGCAACGTAAAGGTCAAGGGTTTTAAAAAATTGACTATTTAAATTTATTTATGTTCTTTTTTATAAATTCAGGAACTGGTATTCCTATAGCATTTAAATTTTCAAGGATAGAAAATCCATAATGAGCAATATAAAAAGAAATCAGGAGTTGAGCGTAAGAATCAAATTCAAATATAGAAAAATAAATATAAAATATTAATACAAGCAGTATCACGAGCCCATCTTTTAGCAATCGTTTAACACTAAAGACTTGAGTAAATTTTACAGACTTATTAAACAAGCAAAAGTTGATAAAATCAGTGGAAAAATCAACTAAAATAGTAAGAATAAACAAATAGATATAGGAATCAAAATAAGGATTAATAATCGTATAGAAAAAAATTAAAAATGAAAGATCCATAACTTCACTCCTTTATTTAATTACACTAAATGAGTATTTTTAAAAAGGGATATGCATTTAAATAGTCTTTAATTTAGATTTATACTCGTATCGTGTAAATTAATGATACAGTTCGTTTGTGAATTAGTCAATAATATATACTCGAACGATGTAATATTGTTTTAATTTTGTCTCAAATCGTGTAATATAAAGATAGAAAATAGTAATAGAGGTGTACTATGGATATCTATAAATTGAGGGAATTACGAAAAGAAAAAAAACTAACACAAGAAGATATGGCTGGCGTCCTGGAAATTGCTCGCACAACGTATGCTAATTATGAGCAAGGAACCAGAGAACCGGATAACAAGACTCTTAATAAATTAGCTGATTATTTTCAAGTGTCAACCGATTATTTGTTAGGTCGTGATGTTCCAAATTGGGCGACGCCTGAAGATTTGATTGACTTAGAAGAAATGCTGAATAATAACGTTCACATGGCTTATGGCGGAGAAGATTTAACAGAAGAAGACAAACAACGCGTACAAGATGTTTTGGCCGCTGTTTTTTGGGATAGAATGAAAAAAAGAAGGGATTAAATGTTTGAAAAGTGGTATGACTTGATCCAACAATTGTATAAAGAATTTAAAACGTATGATCCATTTGTTTTAGCGGAAAATAAAGGGATAGATGTTCTTTACGTGCCTTTCGGCGAGACTCCAAAAGGGGAAACGGTACGCTTTAAAGATGAAACAATTATTTTACTGAATGAACAATTAATAGAAGAAAATGAACGCTTTTTTGTATTGGCCCATGAGTTGTATCATGCGATTGAACATGAACACCTTAGTGCCTACTATACGACCCAAAGAAATGGAAAAGGCACACTTGAAAGAGAAGCCAATATTTTTTCGGGACAACTAATGATAAAAATGTATGAAGAAACTTATGGTTTCCCCCCTGAGACTTTCAAGGATTTACAGCATCACTATGGTGTCTCAGAGGAACTAGAAGACTATTTAACTAGATAAAGTAATTATCATTAAACTAAATAAACTTACGCACAACAGAGTATGGACTTTATAAAAACTCACACGGCTTTTAAAAGCCGTGTGAGTTTTTATAAAGTCCATACTCTGTTGTGCGTAAGTTTATTTAGTTTAATGATAATTACTTTATCTAGTTAAATAGTCTTCTAGTTCCTCTGAGACACCATAGTGATGCTGTAAATCCTTGAAAGTCTCAGGGGGGAAACCATAAGTTTCTTCATACATTTTTATCATTAGTTGTCCCGAAAAAATATTGGCTTCTCTTTCAAGTGTGCCTTTTCCATTTCTTTGGGTCGTATAGTAGGCACTAAGGTGTTCATGTTCAATCGCATGATACAACTCATGGGCCAATACAAAAAAGCGTTCATTTTCTTCTATTAATTGTTCATTCAGTAAAATAATTGTTTCATCTTTAAAGCGTACCGTTTCCCCTTTTGGAGTCTCGCCGAAAGGCACGTAAAGAACATCTATCCCTTTATTTTCCGCTAAAACAAATGGATCATACGTTTTAAATTCTTTATACAATTGTTGGATCAAGTCATACCACTTTTCAAACATTTAATCCCTTCTTTTTTTCATTCTATCCCAAAAAACAGCGGCCAAAACATCTTGTACGCGTTGTTTGTCTTCTTCTGTTAAATCTTCTCCGCCATAAGCCATGTGAACGTTATTATTCAGCATTTCTTCTAAGTCAATCAAATCTTCAGGCGTCGCCCAATTTGGAACATCACGACCTAACAAATAATCGGTTGACACTTGAAAATAATCAGCTAATTTATTAAGAGTCTTGTTATCCGGTTCTCTGGTTCCTTGCTCATAATTAGCATACGTTGTGCGAGCAATTTCCAGGACGCCAGCCATATCTTCTTGTGTTAGTTTTTTTTCTTTTCGTAATTCCCTCAATTTATAGATATCCATAGTACACCTCTATTACTATTTTCTATCTTTATATTACACGATTTGAGACAAAATTAAAACAATATTACATCGTTCGAGTATATATTATTGACTAATTCACAAACGAACTGTATCATTAATTTACACGATACGAGTATAAATCTAAATTAAAGACTATTTAAATGCATATCCCTTTTTAAAAATACTCATTTAGTGTAATTAAATAAAGGAGTGAAGTTATGGATCTTTCATTTTTAATTTTTTTCTATACGATTATTAATCCTTATTTTGATTCCTATATCTATTTGTTTATTCTTACTATTTTAGTTGATTTTTCCACTGATTTTATCAACTTTTGCTTGTTTAATAAGTCTGTAAAATTTACTCAAGTCTTTAGTGTTAAACGATTGCTAAAAGATGGGCTCGTGATACTGCTTGTATTAATATTTTATATTTATTTTTCTATATTTGAATTTGATTCTTACGCTCAACTCCTGATTTCTTTTTATATTGCTCATTATGGATTTTCTATCCTTGAAAATTTAAATGCTATAGGAATACCAGTTCCTGAATTTATAAAAAAGAACATAAATAAATTTAAATAGTCAATTTTTTAAAACCCTTGACCTTTACGTTGCGTGAAGGTTTACAATCAATATAAATCAAGCTGATTAGAAAGGAGGATTAGTAGTGGAATATACAATAAATGCTTTAAGTCGCATAGCTGGCGTGAGCAATCGAACACTTCGCTATTACGATGAAATTGGTTTGTTGGCACCTAAACGAAAAAATTCTAATGGCTATCGTATATACGGTGAGCAAGAAATTGAAAAACTGCAACAAATTTTATTTTACCGTAATTTGGAAATGCCTTTAGATAATATCAAGCAAATACTAAATGATGTTCATTTTGATAGTGAGAAAGCTTTAATGGACCACCGTCAACGTTTATTAGCTAAAAAAGCACAAGTTGACCAATTACTAAAAACAATTGACAAAACATTAGCAAATAAGAGAGGAAATATCCAAATGTCTGACAAAGAAAAATTTGAAGGATTTAAAGAAGAGTTGCTGAAAAAAAATGAAACTCAATATGGTACAGAAATTCGAGAAAAGTATGGCGCTGAAACCATTAAAAAAACCAATCAAAAATTTGCTGGTTTAAGCCAAGAAGATTACAATAAAATGCAAGACTTGTCCGCTAAAATACTAGAAGATTTAAAAATAGCCAAGCAAACAAACGACCCTGCTAGCAAAGAAGCTTTACAAGTAACCCAACTCCACAAAGAATGGTTGTCTTTCACTTGGCCAAGCTACTCAAAAGAAGCACATCGAGGATTGGCACAAATGTACGTGGATGACCCAAGATTCACCAGCTATTACGACGAATCAGCAGGAAATGGAGCTGCAAAATTTTTGCGAGATGCTATCTTTAACTTTTTGAACTAAATAATCAAAAAAGAATTCTTATCTTTTCAGGAATTCTTTTTTGATTTTTCCACCCATACCAATCGATAATTGTTTCATTTTTATTTTGATTTTTAAAAAATAAAATAGGTTCTTTTATTTTTCTATTGATTTTGCTACACTAACAGAAACAATAAGTAGCTCTAAAAAAATAGACACTAAAGGGGAAATCTATTTGGACAGAAAGTATATAAAAAAACTTGCAAGAGACACCATTAAGCATCACTTTACCACTATACTATTGATCACTATCATTCCTATTTTACTCGACATTTATGGAGTAATATCAGAAGATGACGGTCTACGTATTTTACCTAGTTTTATTCTTTCACTGATTGTCAGTATACTTGCTTCATCTATTTCACCTTTTATTAATAAATTAATTTTAAAAATTAATCGACATCAACCGATTTCTTTTCAAAAAGACCTATTAGAAGCCTTCAAAACTGATGGTAATCGCTATGTGTTAACTATGTGGCTTAGAGAAATTTCAATCTTTTTTTGGTCGCTTCTCTTAATTATACCAGGTATCTATAAAGCTTATTCTTATTCTCTCGTCTCTTACTTATTAGTAGATAATGCTGATCTCAGCTATAAAGAAGCCCTTTCTAAAAGCGAAGAATTAATGGAAGGCTTCAAGATGGATTGGTTTATTATGGATCTATCGTTTTTACTTTGGGATATCTTAGCACTATTTACATTTGGTATACCTTATATATGGGTAACACCCTACAAATGGGTCACTTATGCTCGTTTTTATGAAGAACGTATAAATGCTTCAGTTAGTGTTAAGCATTTTGTAGCATAGGAATAATTTATCTGATGTTAAAATATTCTTAGAGCTTAGCCAACTAACTAAAACGAAAGCACTTTTACTATTTCTTTCTACATAAAAAATAAAAATAAATAAAGAAAGAGCTAAACTTCCAAATTGAAGGTTTAGCTCTTTCTTATTTAAATTTGTAAATACGTTTATTTTTAATTATATTTCAACTTTATTATTATTTAAATAGCTGAATTTTCTTTAGCTTGATCTTCCTCAGCTTTTTTCGCAGCTTGTAGGTCTGCTATTTTAACAAAAGGCGCATAGATAACAACAGAAATAACTAAGTTGATTGCAGCTAACACTCCACCTGCAATGCTTTGTGTGGCTAAAATTCCACCAATGATCGGAGGAGTTACCCATGGCGGCATGGTTACTGCTGCAGGGACCAAACCAAACTTCGTCGCTGTATAAGCTACAAGAACCAAAACAACTGGTGTTAAAATAAATGGAATGAACAAAATTGGATTCAATACAATTGGCAATCCAAACATCATAGGTTCATTGATGTTAAAAATTCCTGGAGCTGTGCTTAAGCCTGTTATGACTTTATAAGCTTTATTGCGACGAGCTAAAATCAAGATAGCAATAATCAGACCTAATGTTGCTCCTGTTCCACCTAAGTTAACAAAAGAATCAAAGAATGGTTTATTAACAATATAAGGTGCAACATCTCCATTTGTCACAGCTGCCATATTTGCTTCAATAGCTGGTGCATTAATCGTTTGCATCAACGGTTCAACCATATTGGCTCCATGTAGACCAAAGAACCATAAGAATGGTGTAATAAAAGCTAACAGAAGTGCTGAAGGTAATGTATTCGCTAATCCCATAAATGGTTGTTGGACTAAATCGTAAAATGAAGTTACGATATCTGTTATGCCAAATCCAATAAAGATCGTACAGATTAAACCAAATATACTGATCGTGATCATGGCTGGAAGCATAGCTGCAAATGATTTTGCTACTGCTGGAGGAACACCTTCAGGCATCTTGACAACTAATTTATCATTTCCAGATAAACGCGAGAAAATTTCAGCAGAAACCAACCCAACGATCAAGGCAATAAATAGTCCATTTGAAGACATCCCTGTTAATCCGCCTAGCGCAAAGAAAGACGCTACAGAAACAACTCCAGCAGCTACTCCATCTTTATCATAATCCTTAGCTAAGTTGTGTGCCACAAGGAATGCAATTAGAACAGATAAAATACCAAACGTTCCATTCCAGACATTTCCTCCAAAAGATTTCCATAACTCTTCTCCAAAAATATTATTCATAAAATTTTGATATACTGGGATAGGTAAATTATTGACCAAAAGTACTAATGATCCTAAAATCATTAGCGGCATTGTGACAATAAAAGAATCCCGGATAGCCACTAAGTGACGTTGTGCTCCAATTTTTGAAGCGCGTGGAATAAAGTGTTTTTCCATAAAATCGATAAAACCGTTCATTGATAATTCCTCCTTATGCATCTTTTAATGGTTACTTTAAAATAATAAGTCCTTTAACTAACTTTTTGGTATAGTTTGGAATTTAAATTTTTGCCATGGCTTAATCAAGTCCAATAATACCATTTCACTTTCTACTACTCGCCCAACGACATTTGATTTACCAGAATTTTGCATTGGCAACCGTGCTAATTGCAACTCTCCGGCATAGCGTTCATAAAGCGAACTTTCAATAATAATATCCCCCCTTTCAATAATACTTGGTGTATTAAATACCGGAAAATCGACACCACTATAGTTAACACGGCTTTGTGTTGAACGAATGACATAATCCGACACATCTCCACGGTTGAAATGAAATTCTTCCAACACAATTTTTTGTTCTGTTTCTGGAATATCTTCAACCAATTCAACATTTAAGGTCAATTGGTATGGATTAATTGTACTTAATGCTTTTAATTCCTCTTCAGAAGCAAAAGCATTACCAATGATCACATCATCGATCACATCCGTTGCCCAAAGGTGTTTGGCTTGGACGGCTATCGGCCACTCTCGATGCATTTCTAATGTGCACAATCCTTCACTGACTGGCCAAGGACCGATAGTGGCTTTTTGTGAACTAACAAAAGCCGCTGTTCGAATGCCTTTGTTTTTGTATTGCTTAGAGGTTTCTATAAAATGTTCATAACCTAGACCGGTGTAACGATGCGGATAAAAGTTATGACAACCTAATAAGTTCTCCGCATTAGCCTGATAGCTCAAAATATTTTCCAAATAACGCGTACCATTACTAATATTCAATTCGATTTTTAACCCTTGTGGATTAAATGTCATAATCGATTCTTCATTCCCTGTAAATCCTAAGTCTAGTCGAATTCCATCTGCTCCAATTTCTTTAAAAAATGTCAAATCGTCGTAACTGATGCCAAGATCGTTAAAGACAGAAGGACT
>NZ_JBEMBC010000084.1:0-11299 GCF_040274425.1 Carnobacterium sp. | reverse complement strand
AAGCAAAGAAAAAAATTCATTCAACTGAATTATATTATGATTCTTGGATAGATGTTCAAGCTAAACGTTGTCCTGAATTTGATGGAATGGAAAACTACTCAGATAAATAATTATCGAAAGAAAGGTGGCGTGAAGGATGGAATTACTTTGATTACAGCCACGTTCCTGATTGCGAAACAGCTACAGATGAAGAATTTTATCAGTGGTATGACGGCATTTTTAAGGATGGTGCAGAATGAGTAAAAAAGAGGTAATCAACAAATGGCAAACAGAAGGTGATTTAGCAGTGATTTACCAAGTCGGCGATATCATCCTATATTTTAGAAAAGATAAAGATCCTGATTTTGAAAGAGGTCAAACATTGAATATGGAAGAAGCGGCAGAAAGTAACCCTTATAAAGTTGCCAAGCATGATTTTGATCAATTACCAAATGATGCGTTTATTGACTTAGGATGGAGTTGGAGTGAATGAAACTCGGAGGATTTTATGAAACGTTAAATGGCAATATCGGGCAGACTATGGCAGCTGCATCTTTGAATCATGCGCTTAAAGATGATTTTCACTTTGAAGAACCAATAATTCTATGTCAGTTGTTTTTTGATAACGGAAAATCAGAATGGTGGTTGAACAATCAATTAGAAGAAGTAGAATCTCCACAGGTTAATTTGTTCAAGGATGGTGTAGAATGAATAAACGTATAAAAAACAAAATCATGAAACGTGCTATTAAAAAGTATGAATTTGGTATTGCTTTATCTCACAAAGAATATGAGTTGATCAAACAGTATATTTTTTTAAAAGAATTCGATTTCAGCAAGTTTTTAGATAAATGTATGGATCTTTTGAAGAAAGTATGGAAATTCATTTCTGATGCTTTTATAAAATTAGGAGAAAGAATTGGTAATTCTATTAATACTCTTAAATTCAAACCACCGCAAGTAACTATTAACCCTAAAATAACAACATACTATGCAGGAACAAATCCGAATGATTAGGAGTGACAGAAATAATCCTAAATTCATTCCTAAAAATTACGCTAATGGAACCCGTGCAGTAGCTAAACCAAAAGAACATTATAAAAAGCCTCGCAATGGTAAACAAATAGCCGGAGCCTCAGCAAAAAAGAATGGCCAATATTTTGAAAACATTATAGAAATTACTTGTCGCTATTATAAGCAGCACCAAATAGCGGATATCCAAAAAACACCAGAACCAATGAGAGTTTTAGAAACGTTGGACAATAAAAAAGGAATCTTTAAAGCTGTATTCGAAAAACAAGCTCAGCCAGACTTTAAAGGCGTTTTAAAAGGTGGACGTACCATCATTTTTGAAGCTAAACATACGAACGGTAAATCAATTGCACAAGATCGATTAAGTCTCGAACAAATTGAAAACTTTACAAGTCACCATAAATTAGGAGCTGAATGTTTTGTGTTAGTCAGTTTCGAAATGAAAAACTTTTATAAGATACCTTGGGAGATTTGGAGAGATATGCAGTTCGTTTTTAAAAAGAAATCAGTCAATCAATCAGATATAAAAGGGTACGAGGTTGAATACAAGAACGGCATTTTGAATTTTATTGAAACAGAGAAGAATAAACGATAATTAAAGGAGACGCTATAAATGATTAATAACGTTGTTTTAGTTGGACGATTAACCAAAGATGCTGATTTGAGATATACCTCTAGCGGTACAGCAGTAGCTTCTTTCACTCTAGCGGTTAACAAAGCTTTCAAAAAAGAGAATGAAGAACAAAAAGCTGATTTCATTAATTGTGTGATTTGGAGAAAGACTGCAGAGTCTTTAGCTAATTACACAAGCAAAGGATCATTAGTAGGAATTGAAGGAAGGATCCAAACACGTTCTTATGACAATCAACAAGGACAACGAGTATATGTTACCGAAGTAGTCGCTGAAGTCGTTAGTTTCTTAGATACCAAAAATAGCCAAAAAACAGCCGATGCAGATCGACAAGCACCAATTCATACAAATACCCAAAATTACAATTCGAACCAAGCAAGCTCAAATTATTCCAGACCAGAAACGAAACCAGACATAACCAATAAATCTACACCATACGAAATGTCAGATGATGATTTACCATTCTGATAAATTCCATTTAAGGAGTAAACAATTATGAAGACAAGAATAGACAGAAAACACGTTCAGTTAGCTCAAAGCACAAATTTTATTGATGAGTATCAGCCTAATAAAATTCAAAATGTAGCAGATGATTCAGCGTTTATAAAAAAGATGAACGGAATTAAATTTAACGAATTTACGATTGGCCAACATAAAAGAGTTTATAGAATCGCTCTTAGGGGGTTGGGGTTAAGAAGAGCCATTGATAAAGAGATAGCAAGTCAAACAAGATATAGAGAAGAAATTGCTCATGAAATGGCTATGAATCCTGAATCTGCTATTCTACATCACGAATGGCATAGCATAAATAATGCAATTAGAGTGCTAAATTCATTGGTCAAAGACAACAACCAAGCCGGGGGTTAAAATAAATGGATTTTACTCGAATGGAATTGGAAGAATTGAAGCTAACTGAAATAAAAAATGGTATAATAGTTCTAACAAACGGTATTGCCATGCTTAAGGAATTACCCGATTACGGTAAATCTACTGTAGAGGTACTTACTCATGAAGGAAAAGTTACTTATATTGAAGATCTAACAAAAAAGAAAATTAAAATATAGTCTGACTTGACATACAAGAGGACATTTAACTTTAACGTATTAATTTACGTTGGGTTAAGTGTCCTCTTTTTTTGTACATAAAAAAAGGAGGTATGTTTATGTGGCATTATGCAGATGAGTTATCAGATGAATATAAAAAAGGACTCAGGGAATTGCGTTTGGAAAGAATGAAACGAAAGTCTGTTAAAGATGAACTAAAACTATCAAATAGGATTGATGAATGGACGAATGATATGGAAGTCGAATTAAGAACAATCAGTGGAATGGTTAGTGATATGGAGTATGCAATTTCTTGGTTAGAAAACGCTAGAGAACCTGGTTTAAAAAGAGGTATTACAAATAAATCAAGATATCAAAGAACAGAGTTATGGGCAGAAATAGACATCCTATCAATGAAAGCTTATCGAATGCAATCTACTGTCGAAGGTAGAGAGTTGTCTCTTGAAGAAAACGCTAGAATGAATGAGATATTAGATTGTTTGTCAAAAAGAGAACGAGAAGCCTACAGATGCATTATGGGTGAAGGTCATACTTATGCTGAGACAGCTTATTTTATGGGGATTACAAGGGGAGCGGTGCAAATGCTAGTAAATAGGGCTAAATCTAAAATCCAAGGCTGTTTAGAAACGGGAATAGTTCAAACAACTCTTGTGTTTGCATGAAAATACTTTTTAGTTTTGTAATACAAGTACCACCAACTATTGTATAGGTAGCTACCCACATTTTTTTCTGCACTTCTTTAATTTTAGCAAAGACTTTTAACATAATTAGAACAGTGTTTTCTTTCTAGAAAATTGGTATAATGCATTAATACTATTATTGATGGAGGAAAACAATGAACCATATAAAAGATATACTAAGTTCCGTATTAAGCTTTTTAAAAACAACATTTTATGATAATTATAATGCTGGAATTTTTGGGACTTATGCAGAATGGGCAGGGATTATTTTTACAATTTTAACGATTATATTTACTTTAAGATTTTATAACAAAGATAACCGAATAGTTTTTAGAGTTGCTGTTAATAAGAAAAACAAACAAACCAAAACAGATGAAGGTATTATTTATTCAGCCGACGAAATATATATTATACAAGCTATTAATCTATCTAAAATGTCTGAGACAGTTTATTTTGATGGTATTAGATACAAATATGCTTTTTTTGAAAAATTGTGGATAAAGATGAAAAATAATAAAATAGAGTATTTGCAAACTACTATTTCTGTTTTTTTTGAAAGTGGTGATAAATTTGAATATGTTGGACCAAGGAATAGTACAAAGGAACAAATATTCGAAAGCCATTGGATAGATGATTTTGTGGTAAACAGATTCAAAAAAACTAATAAACCAGTTACTATCGAAGTAGTTTATGCTAACGCGACAGGTCAGGAGTTTACACAAGATGTATTATTTAGCAAAAAGGATATTAAATATATAGAAAGCATAAGAGAAAATTTTAAGGACAGAATTGAAAGAAGAAAATCAGAAGTACTATTAAAAAAAGAATTAGAAAATAAAAAATATAAAGACCTTTTGTAGGTCTTTTTTTATACAAAAAATAACTAATTAAGAAACTGGGTTAATTAGTTAAGCTTTTCCCCGATATACATTTAATGAGGAGGTGGACGTATGTTTACGAAAAAGTTCTTGGAAATGGGAAAAAAAATTGAAACAATACATGAAAGTGAAACTGATATGTTAGATTCTTTGAAAAAAACAGTACAAACAGCTTCGCTATCAGATACTGATAAAGATTATCTTTTTGATTTTATCAATGCTAAGAAAGAATACTCAAAGATTAAAAAAATAAAATCAGACGATGAATCTGCTTACTTACTTGCTGCAGACCGCTTAGATGTTTTTAGAAATTACTTTAATAACAACTAGCGAATATCTAATCTGTTATATTTAAAAAATTCTGACCTCATTACGAGGTCTTTTTTAATACATAAAATTACAAAACAAACACGATGGGCGGGTGGTGGAAATGAATTGATTAATTGGGAAGAAATTAGAAAAGAATTTGAAGAAACAGACATAACGATGAAATTGCTTGCTGAAAAACATGACATTAAAGCCACCACTCTTAGAAGTAGAAAAAATCGTGAGAAGTGGCAGCAGAGAAACGGAACTAAAAACGTTGCAACAAAAAACGCAACGCAACATAAAAACGTTGCAACGCAAAAAGTTGAAGAAGTATTAGATGATAGTGGCTTAACAGAAAAGCAAAAACTGTTCTGTTTATATTATCTACAATCTTTCAATGCTACCCAATCTTATATAAAAGCTTATGACTGTACTTACAATACAGCTATGGTTGAAGGCTCTAAGTGCCTAAGAAACCCTAAGATAAATAATCAATTAGATAAGCTTAAAGCAGAGATACACCAAGAATTGAAAGTGAGTATCCTAGACATCGCTAATGAGCATGCAAAGATGGGTTTTTCTGACCTAGGTGATTATATTGAATTCAGTGGTGAAAGAACTCAGCTTTTGAACCAGGATGGTAAACCATTGAAAGATGAAGATGGTAACATGATGGTTACATTTGTTGATGAAGTCAGGCTCATAGATTCTAATAAAGTTGACACCTCTCTTATTAAAGAGATTAAACAAGGTAAAGATGGAATAACCTTTAAGTTGTATGATCGCCAGAAGTCGTTGGATAAGTTAGAGAAACTCATACCTAAAGACAACTCTAATAAAACTGAGGATGAATTGAACTGTAAGTTGTTAGAAGCACGTATTGCTCAGATTGAAGCTCAGACCTTTAGAATTAAAGCTGAGAATGGGGACTTCGATGACGAAATGCTTGAAGATGATGGATTCATGGATGCTATAAACGGCATGGTCACAAACAAAGAGGTGTGGCCAGATGAAGACTAGGTTCAAGAGAAAACGTGCTACGTTTATATTTAGTCCTTTTTCAGTCAAACAACTGCAGGTTTTAAGTTGGTGGGAACATCCAAAGCATAAAGAGAAAGATGCAATTATATGTGATGGTTCTGTACGTGCAGGTAAAACACTAATCATGTCTTTATCTTATATTATCTGGTCTATGCAATCATTTGATGGTCAGCAATTCGGGATAGCTGGTAAAACGATTGGATCCCTAAGACGTAATGTTATCAATTTGCTCAAAACGATTCTTTTCTTTAGAGGTTATAAAGTAAAAGACTTACGCAGCGATAACATACTAGAGATAACTAAAAACGGTAAAACAAACCACTACTTCTTATTTGGTGGGAAAGATGAATCCTCACAAGACTTAGTCCAAGGACTAACAGCTGCAGGGTTCTTTTTTGATGAAGCAGCATTGATGCCTAAATCATTCATTGATCAAGCAACAGCTCGTTGTTCCGTTGAAGGTGCAAAGCTTTGGTTTAACATGAACCCTGAAGGTCCTTATCATTGGTTTAAATTAGAGTGGATAGATAAGCTAATTGAGAAGAATGCTCTTCACATCCATTTTACAATGAATGATAACCCTTCTTTATCAGATAGAGTTAAAGAACGTTACAAACGCATGTATTCTGGTGTGTTCTATTTGCGTTTCATCTTAGGTATGTGGGTTATGTCAGAAGGTATCATTTACGATAACTTTGATAAAGACACCATGGTTCAAGAGCTACCAGAAGATGCAGTATGCGACAGATATTATGTATCTATTGACTATGGTACTCAAAACCCAACGGTCTTCTTGTTATGGGGCCGTTACAAAGGTACGTGGTACTGTTTAGATGAGTATTTCCATAGTGGCCGAGAAAGTAGCAGGCAAAAAACAGACAAACAATATAGTGATGACTTGAAAGAGTTCTTAGGTGGCATTGAAGCAACGATTATCGTTGACCCTTCTGCTGCCTCTTTTATTGCTCAACTAAGAGAAGATGGCTTTTCAGTCGAAAGAGCTAAGAACGATGTTTTAGATGGAATAAGAGCGACTCAAACAGCAATGAATGAAGGGAAGATTGTATTTACAAGTAAGTGTAAGAACTTATTTAAAGAATTTTCTTCTTATGTTTGGGATGAGAAAGCAGGACTTAGCGGAACAGATAAGCCTGTTAAGGAACATGACCATGCTGCAGATGCGCTAAGATACTTCGTCTACAAAGTAATCTTCAAGAAAGTAGCAAGAACAGGAAGCAAGTCTAAATATGGCATAAGATAAGGAGGTAAAGCATGGCTATATCAATTGATAGAGAGTTGGCAGGAGATATAAATAACCCTTCTGTTGCAGTATTAAAGTATTGTATAGAGCAACACCAGAAAGAACTAGAACGATTTGATAAACTATCTGACTATTACGATGGTAAACATGAAGTTTTAGAACGAAAATTAGACAATGAGAATACTAAAAATAATAAAGTAATGGTCAATCATGCTAAGTATGTGACTGATATGAATGTTGGTTTCTTAGTAGGTAATCCTATTTCTTATTCATCTGGAGATAATAATAACCTCGACTCAATACTAGAATCTTTTGAAGAAATGGATATCGTCTCTCATGATACTGAATTAGAGAAAGATCTATCTGTATTTGGTATTGGATTAGAGCTTATTTACCTAAGAAAAGTACCTGGTACGGAAATTGAAACTGAAATGATGATTAAAGCAGTGGATCCACGAGGTATCTTCTTAGTGACTGATGATACGATTGAAAAGAACCCTTTGTTTGCGGTCCATTATTATAAAAAGTATGATCTAGATGGAAAAATGACTGGATGGCTTTTAAATATTTACACATTTAAGGCAATTATCACACGTAAATCGAAGGACTTAAGTTTATCAGAATCCACGATAGTTAAAGCTTTACCTCAATACTTTGGTGGTGTGCAAGTCATAGAATATCGTAATAACGAAGAGAAACAAGGCGATTTCGAGCAAGCTATTTCTCTATTTGATGCTTATAACGTTCTTCAAAGTGACCGTATTAGCGACAAAGAAGCCTTTATTGATGCATTGCTTATTATTTACGGATTTAAACTAGAAGGAAATATTGCTGATGGTTTGATTGAAGCTCCTGGTAAAGGAGAAGATGGTGCAGGTGCTGAATGGCTAACAAAGACCTTTGATGAATCTCAAGTCCAACTACTGTCTAAGTCAATTGAAGATAACATCCATAAAGTAACTTATGTGCCTAATATGAATGATGAAAACTTTGCTGGAAATATCAGTGGTGAGGCCATGAAGTACAAATTATTTGGATTACTCCAGTTGATGTCAATTAAGTCTCGTTACATGACTAAAGGTTTACGCCAACGTCTTCAGTTAATGGCCAACATGATGAATGTCAAAGGTGGAAATGTTGATGTTAGTGGGGCAAAGATTAAGATTAAACCTAATCTACCAATCAACACAAGTGACATCATTGATCAAATCGTTAAAGCAATTGATATCTTACCTTTAGAGACACTTCTTTCTTGGTTGCCTGATATTGATGATCCAGGAGAAGAAATCAAGAAGTTGATTGAACAAAAGAAACAAAATATAGAATTAGCTAATAAAATGGGCGGTGAAGGTGCTAGTCACGATAATTTAGATGATGAACCAGAGGAGGACGAAGATGAAGTACCAGAAGATTAAGAAGGTAACAATTGATGCTATTCAAATTCAAAGTCAAAATGTCAATGAAGTTATGGTATTCGTTGGAAGTGAAACTTTAATTGCTGAAGAGCATGACAAGTTCATTGATGAAATAGAATCTAAAGGTCTTTATGTTCAAACACTAGAAGGAACAAAGAAAGCCTCTATCGGTGATTACATTACTAAGACTGAAGAAGGTTACAACGTCGCGAATGGCCCTTTATTTGAATCTATGTACGAGAAGGTGTTGGAATGATAAAGGCTGTGTTTCATAAAGACAAAGAAGATAAGATAACTTCATTCATAGTAGAAGGGCACGCTGGTTATGCTCCTTCTGGTCGCGACGTGGTATGCGCTGCTGTTTCTGCATTAGTTGTTGGAACAATCAATGGATTGGAAGTGTTAACTGATGCTACTTTTGATACGTCAGTAAGTCATGGATTTACAAGAGTGGGTATTAAAGAATCAACTGCATATAGTAATGTTCTTTTAAATTCGATGTTGCTTTCTTTGGAAGGAATACAAAAAGAGTATCCCGAAAACATAGAAGTTGAAATTAAATAACTGCTATTTCTTTTTATATCTATTAAAGATATAATTTAGAAAAAGGGAGGTTAAATGATGTTTTTTTCAACAGGAGATATTAAAGAAAATTATGAAATAATTGATGTGATAATGACTCATAGTCAAAGCGAGTCTGGATTTTTTAAGCAAGCAAATTACAATGAATCATTTAAAAATGTGAATGTTTCTTTAGCTCAGCTCGTTACGGGTTTAGGAGCAGATGGCGTAATTAATCTAAAATATGAACCACAGATGCTGCTAGACAGCAAACGAACATATGCTGGGATATTTGTTACAGGAACAGCAGTAAGATTAGTTAATTAAGTAAAAGACCTCTAACCAGGTCTTTTTATTTTACCCAGAAAGGATAGTGACTAAATGACCAATAAGAAAAAGAAGCTATCTTACTGGGATAGACGTGCAATTGATCAAGACATAAAGGTCCACAATGAATTGAATGCCGTCGAAAACAAGGTAATGAAGTCTTATCAAAAAGCTCAGTTTTATTTGACAGATGAAGTTAAAAAGATATATAGACGATACCTTGCCAAATCTGAACTGTCTGAAGAAGAAGTAAAGAAAGTTCTTTATATGTCTGTTAGTCCAACTAATATTGTTGATCTGCAAACAATTGTTAAGACAGTAAAAGATGTTGATATCAAGAAGCAAGCTCAGAATTACTTAACAGGTATGGCTGTAAAGAACCGTATTACTCGATTAGAAGATTTAAAAGCAAAGTCTTATTTGGTATCAAAACAAGTAGCGGATGTTCAACTTAGTCAGTCTACTGATTACTATATTGACGTAATCAAAGAAGCCTACAATCAAGCTAGTGCTGAAGCAATCATAGGAAATTCTGAATCAGCTTTACGGTTGTATGATGACGGTAAATACCCGACTTATGTATTTGAAGATGACAAAACGTTTATTGAGATTGCTGATATGAAAACAGGCAAATCAGTTAAACGTATTGAGATTCAAAGAGATGAAGTTATTCCAAAGTTTAAAGAAATGTCTACTAAGCAAGTTCGAAACGTTCTTGATACGAGATGGCAGGGATCTAACTACTCAAAGCGTATTTGGGATGACACAGATTTATTAGCTAAGAAATTAGAAGAACTCTTCACTGTTGAAGCGATGACTGGTATGTCAGAAAGAGACATGGTCAAAGAAATCCAAACGGCTTTTGATGTTTCTAGAGGAGTAGCTAGACGTTTAGTCAGAACTGAAGCTAATTACATGGCTGGTCAGGGAAAGCTTAAAGGATGGGTAGCACAAGGTGTTGAGTATTATGTCATTGTGGCTACTTTAGACTTAAGAACTTCTAAGATATGCCAAGAGCAAGATGGTAAGAAGTATAAAGTATCTGAAGCAAAGGTAAATATCAATTATCCTCCATTTCATCCTTGGTGTAGATCAGTTGTGAGAGCTTGGTTCAATGAACGAACTTTAAGTGCTAAACGAATTGCTAACGATCCAATTACTGGTGAACGCTTTGAAATATCGCATGCTGACTCCTATAAGAAATGGGAACAGATGCTAATTGATAAGCATGGTAAAGAAGATTTACAGATTGTCAGAAAGAAAGTTAAAAACTTTAATGCTGATTTAGAGCAGTTTAACCATTATAAGAAAGCATTAAATGATGAGGACTTACCTAAGACATTAGATGAATTCCAGGATATTAAGTATTCAGATTCTGTTAAATATGAGGAGCTTAAAAAGAAATATCTGCAATTATTCAAGAAAACAGGCTAGGAGGCTCTTATGGACTGTGTAATCGAAATATCCGTAACCGACATTGAGCCGATGTCTGATTTTATTCAGGACATGGCTGACATAGTGGGTTATTTGAGGTATAAAGCGAACCCTTCAATAATGGAATTAAGAGTTATAGAAACATATGAGTCCTTTTATAACCAAATTGACAAAGATATAGATGGTAAACCTAATTTACAATTACTGTGAGGTGATTAAATGATATTTGTAAGGTTATTCATTGCTTTGATCACTTTTATTGCAATGTTTGGTGTAATTGGCGAAAGAGAAAATGAACAGTTGCGTTCAGGAATGGTTATTATTGTTTGTTTTGGACTTGTTTCTTTGTTAGGAACATTAATATTTTAAATAAAAAGGAGTGTTTAAAATGGAAGTAGCTATTTATTTTGACAATGGAAACACAGCTTATTTTCACAAGGTTAAGGATTTTAATGAACAATTAGATGTCGATGGTAGAAGCACGATCTCATTTGATTATTTTGGTATCGCATCACAGCAACATAAACATGCGCAGTTTAACAAGAAAAATATAGCCGGATATGCAATTACAAAAGGCTTTAAAAAAGATTAAGTCGCTACCTATCAGGTAACGGCTATTTTTATTGTCCTTTTTCTTGTTGCGGACGCTATAAAGAACAATAAGAAAACAAAAGTGTGTGAGTGTTTA
>NZ_JBEMBC010000083.1:0-12319 GCF_040274425.1 Carnobacterium sp. | reverse complement strand
CGTTAACTTTATTCTACAGAAGGGACTTCCTTTTTTGTATGTTTTTTATTCATTTACACAAAATATTTTACACTCTCAAATAAGAGTACCTAAAACATGTTTTTTATTTGATAAACATGGTGAGTGTATTAATTAAGCTTTTAAATATTTATTTTTTAATTTCATATACAAGATGTTCTTTATCATTTCCATTTTGAATTCGTGTATAAGTAAATTTATACTTCATGCCAATGGTTTCTACAACTTTTTTTGAAGCCATATTAGTAGGAACAAATTGTGCTATCACTCTATCTAAGTTAAATTTATAAAAAGCCATTCGAATTAATTTTCTTGCAACTTCAGAGCCAAATCCTTTACCTTGATAGGATTCTTTTATGATATATGCAAGTTCTGTGCAATCCTTGCTTTTAATTTCAGTTTGAATCAATCCAGCTATTCCGATAAATTCATTGGTGTCTTTATTTTCAACGAGAAAATAACTATATCCATATTGAGAATATTGTTCAATTATTTTATCTATCCAAAATTTAACCTGATTGTCCGGATAGATTTCCCCCCAACCAAGAAGCATTAGTTGTTTATTTTGCAATAATTCTTTTAAATACTTAAAATCATTTCCATCGATTTTCCTCAAACTAATTCGTTCTTCATTCAACTAAAACACTCCTTTAAAGTTACTTAAAATAATAATCACTATAGCAACAAAAAATTTATTTAGAATAAATCTAAAAACCTAATCTAAAGTTTAATAGCGTTTCGATGATTTCATCTTCATTGATTCCAATATAGCGTTTCGTGATTTTCTCGCTGCTATGACCGAATATTTCTATCAGTGTGGCCACGTCTTTGGTTTTCTTGTAATAGTAGTAACCAAACGTCTTACGCAGCGTGTGCGTGCCAATATCGTCTCTTCCTAAGAGTTTAGCGGCCTTTTGAAACATCTGATAGACCGTATTCACTTCTACATGTTCGCGTTTGCTGCTAGGAAACAAATAATCTTCTGATTCTAGACCTTTTGTACAGTCTTGGATCAAGTCCTACAAACTACTCAAATACAAAATACAGATTTTGCCTATTTCTTTCTCTACTATCCGGGGGTTTTGAGGAAATAAGTTCTTTTTCCTTTAATTTGACGATATCCGACATGCGCAAACCGCTATTAATCCCAATCAAAAACAGAAAAACATCCCGATCTGCGTTTTTATTGCGCCTTAAACAGAATAAAAAGTCGTTTATTTCTTGTTGCGTTCTTAATGGTTGGACATTGTAACTCATTTAAAAGCCCTCTCCTCTCACAAAATTGATACATGATTTTGTTTAATATACCATATAATCGTGTGTCGGAGAGCGATAGAAAAAAAGAACCCTATTGGAATAGGATTCTCGATACACGATTTTATATAATTTCATGTATTAACAATAGTTTTAATCTGAAAATTATTAAATTGATTTTGTATTATATAATATAGCAAATTGAACTAGTTTTCTATTTTTAAGTTTTGAAGAACCATCGTCAATAACAACTCTAAATCCAATTTCATCATTTATATACAATACTATATCTTCTTCATTAAATTCTTTTAATTCAAACACCGTTAATACAATTACGTCTTTAGATTCTTTTTTAGCCGTATAGCTCTTCAGCATTCTTAAATAGTCAGGCAAACCTACATCTGAAGTTTCTGAAAAAAAGGCTTCTTTCAAAACAAGTGTAGCTTTTTTCTCGCTATCAATGTCTTTTATACTAATTTCAAAGGAATGATCATTAAATTCTTTTATTTTTTTTATTATTCCATATGTTTTTTTTATACTTGAATTATGTTTTTCAGATAATTGATTTAAGCTCACTCTAAAAATCGAAGGATTTCTTACTTTGCCACCATCTGCAATAATTTTTTCTTTTTTATCTTTATCTTCTTTAGATTCCTCTAACGTAAATTCCGGATTAATATTATTAGTTGGTTCACTATTTTTGTCTGTTTTTACGGATTTTTTTTTCTTAGGACCAGAGTTAAGGCTTTCAGCTAATAATGGTCTTAATTTAGGTTCTAAAAATTTAAGAACACTACTTAATGTATTGTCATAACCGTCATCACTTAATGTAGATTTTATTTTCTCTGAATAAGTCTTATTTCTAGTAACAAATTGTGTAGTTTTTAATTCACAGAACTCTGAATGTTCTTTACCTGGAAATTTTTGAAAATGATGTCCTCTAGATTCGGAGGCTGAATGGTATATAAATCTTGCTTCACAATTTTTAGTTTCACAAAAAATTGTGTCTTCAATTTCATTAGCATCTTCTAAGCTTACAAATTCGTCAACTGTTATAATTTTATTTAAAGTCTTTGAGTATACAGCATTAGCCATGGTCATTTCCCCTTGAAATATATTTTTATTAAACTTAACAATAGAACTTAAAACTATTGTGGTTTTATTTTTTGAACAAATGATAAAAGACTCTCTTGCAGTTTAAGCTTAGAGTCCTTTATCATTCAGTATGATTTTACTGAGTTTAATTTTTTTCTATTTTTCTTTTGGGGCTGTCCAAAAACAGAAAACTTTTCCGTTTTTAGGATAAATTTTATGACCATTTTTCACAATATACCGGCAACAAATCCATACTTGACCTTTGTCATTTATATCTCCGACTTTTTGTTTTTCTGTCATTTAAATTAACTCCTACTTATTATTCTTTAGTTGCTAAGTAGATAAAAATATGCTAATTTAGAATATAACAGTACATAGTTAAGTCCTCCAAGCATAAAGTGTATCTAGTAAATACACTTATTTATCATTAGCTGCGAGGACTTTTTTTATTTGTTCTAATATGTAAGCACCTCCATTTTTTATTAAAAAAGTTTCTTACCCACGCTTAATTACTATTATAACAGCTTCACACAAAAAACACAATAGAACAATCACATATTACTGTTCTATTTTTTTAATTATGTTATCAAGTTCTTGTATTATGTGAGGTATCATCTGTATACTTTGGATATCCTCGTTAGATAACCTTAAAATATTGTCTACAGCAAGATTATCTAAATCTTTTTTACATTGGTTAATTGTTCTAATAATTTGTCCTCTTTTTATGTTAGTTTCATACAAATAATATCCACGATCAACATTGACTATTCTTCCGTTACTTTCATCTGTCAAATCTCTCATAGCTCCACTATAAATCCCTGGAGAAAAAATTCTTCCGGTAGTCTCAGATATTAAATTCCTTATACTCTTTAATGACACAGGAACACTTTCATTTTGGCTTAAAATTATCCAAGCAAGATCTCTAATAATTTTAGATGGAGACTCCCTATTTTGAAGTAGTTCTTCAGCTACTTCTCTCAACATTTCTATATCTCTGATATTTATATTTTCCATATCATTCATAATTTCACTCCTCAAATATTACTATAAATACAGTTTAACACGTTTATACACAATAAACACATAATTTAGTTAACATTATTATTTCTATTAGTTCTTAAAAATTAAGTTTTATTATTCGGTATTGTATATAATTATTTATATACAATTAAAAATTATGCCCCCTTCACTCAATTTATTTACTCTACTAAATAGATTTAAAAATTAAAAAAAAAAGGAAACCTTGAACTATTAAGGCTTTGGTTACAAGATTCTAAGCATTTTTCATGTATTGAAAAGCGATTATCAAACTTGGTAATATATCAATTTTGATATATTATAGAGATGTGCAAAGAGTGATAGGAGTTTCTATGAAAAAATATGAAATAGAGTTCTATGAAGATAGAAAAGGCCAAAGTCAAATAGTGAATTGGATCAAAGAACTGGATAGTAACCCAACTAAAGAAAATAAATCCACCTTAAAAAAGCTCTATTATCAAATGAAACGTCTGGAATATGACGGAACTTTTATAGGAGAGCCCCTTGTTAAACAGATTGAAGGTAAAATTTGGGAATTACGCCTAATTCCTAATCGCGTATTTTTTGCAACCTTAGAAGATAATCAACTAATTTTATTACACCAGTTTAGAAAGAAATCTCAAAAAACACCAAAAAGAGAAATTGAACAAGCTAAACGTGAATTAGCTGATTGATTAGAACGTAAGAAAGGATGATTAGTATGAAATGGACAGATGTAAAGAGAGACATTAGCAGCATCTCTCAAGAAGATAAAAATCTTATTGAGTTGACCGCTTTATTAGCTAGTCTTCGTAGAGAAAAGAATATGACTCAAAAAGAATTAGCTGAAAAAGTATATGTCTCTCAGGCTCAAATAGCTCGTGTAGAAAACTTTTCTTATGCTCCTTCTCTAAAGACCATTACAAAAATTGCAGACGGTTTAAACTTAGAACTCACATTTATCGACAAAACAACTAAAGAACGGGTGAAAAATTAAATTATACGAAGAAATTTTTTCGTTCTAAAATCAAAGAAGCTCTCTCAACACTCCTTATTCGAGTGCTGAGAGAGCTTCTTTTGATACATAATTTTATCTAATTTCATGTGTTGGAGATATGACTACAAAAAAACTGTTTATACACCCACAATTAATTTTATATGTGGGTATATTTAACAGTTTTTTGTGGGTATATAAAAGTTGTAATCTTTGATAAATAAGTTTTTTTCTAAAAACGTTTAAATCAGTAAAAAATATAGAACTACAATAACTAGATAGATGTAGTCATATCACATCGCTTTTTGTAGTTGTATATAAATGAATACAGGTATTTTAAAAGAATGGTTATAAAAAACGTGCATTATATTATATTAATTACTCTTTAAGAATACACGTAAAATAAAGGTTTTACTTGATACATAGTTAGTTTATTGCTTAAATATACTTGTAAGTATTTAAAAATACAAAAGAACGGAGGATCTTTTATGATGGCTCATTTTTTTGATTCATTCTGGTGGATGTTTTCAGGAGTTTTTATTACTGCAGGTGTTTTAATTACTTTAAATTTAATAAAAGTAATTAGTTTTAGGAAAGAACTTTCTTTAAAAGTAAAAATATTAGATTTAATCGTTCCAATAGGTTTACTAGTCCTTTTAGTTTTTGCTAATTTCTTTTCAGGCGTTCTATATGATCAATTTAATCTAGAAACAGATAACATGCTACTTATACTAACCTTTTATTCAGGTGTCATATTTTTAGTTCAAGTTTATTATACGTTTAAGAAGGAGAAACAAAAAAGTGTCTAGAAATGCACTTTCTAATTAAAGCAACGCAACAAGATATTATTGAAAATGCTGTTATTTTCTTAAGTACTTAATATAAATAATAGCAAAAAGGACTCTACTGCTTTTTAAGCGATAGGGTCCTTTTGAGCATTAACTATTAATAGCCTTCATTGCTAAATTTAATTTTTCACTGTCAAAACTACTTTATCTTTTCATCTTTTTGAAAGATTACTTTTACTTTCATTAATAATTCATCTATCAATTTCTCTGGAACAGTTTCTACATAATTATACTTTCTTGAGTTGTAATCAATTGTTACTAATTGATCTAATAAAACCTTGCCTGTAGATTTAGTACCTTTCAAAGGTACATACAAGGGATAATTTCGCTCTGTATTAGATATAGGAGCAAAGACAGCTATATTAGCAAAGTCACTTACACCATGATAACTTAAACAAATATATGGTCTGTATCCTTGTTGCTCATGACCTTGTTTAGGGTCTAGGTTTATTTTTACAATATCACCCTGTTTTACCATTTTTCATTTCCAACTGGAGAGAAGTTTTGCACTTCCGTACTGAACTGCTCGTTATTATAATCTTTAAAAAGTTCTTCAAAAGTTAATTCCTTTTCTGCTTTAGTTAATACAATCGAATGATTCACTACCTCAACATTCAGTTCATCATCTTTTTCTGCTTCCAATGCTTCTAAAAGGCTCTTTGGTAAACGTATTGCATGACTGTTACCCCACTGTTTTACTGGTATCTGTATCATTTTTAGCCCTCCCTTTTTATAATTTCATTATACCACAAAAGTATATACAATGTGTACACATAAACCGTTTTTAAATTAGATTAATTTTTATAATAAAACCTAAAAAAAAGCAAACCTAATACTAGATTTGCTTTTTTTAGATATTAAATCTATCTAAATTTATTTAATTAAGTAATCAAAACGATTAAATTTCAGCTTGTTAAGAATTATATCCAAATACGAATGTATACAATAATATAAAAAGTGAAACTAATATGAGTATTGATCCTATAACTATAATAATTAAAGCTAATATTGGGGTTTGTTTTCGTATTTTTATTCCCGCAGTTATTAGGAAAATTCCTCCAATCAAAAACATAGCTTCAAAAAGTAATATAGGCCATTTATATCCTATTGAATTTTTTACGAATACCATCAGTCACCTCCCTTTCACAACCATAACTATAATCTAATTGTATTAGATATTCTGATAAAAATAACCTTATTATCTAAAGACTCTAGATACATTATTCTATGTAATTTCATGTATCTAGGTTTTAGCTAGCTGAAGTATAATATAAAAGGCCAAAGTTAATTTTTTATGCAGATTAAGGAGCGAAACCGTAAAAAGTTAACATGAAAAGGAAATATCCTATAGCAATTATTCCTGTCAATATAACGATAGCTCCAATAATTATCACATATTTCAAAAAAACTAAATAGATATCTGCGTTCATTATTAATTTCCTAAACAATAGTATCAAAATTACTCCCAAAGGGATAAATAACAAAAAATACAATGTAGATAAACCATCATAGTATATGTTTATTCCTTGATTAGGCAAAGATGTTTTGAAAAATATAGAAAAGCCTAATAGGAATACAATAAAAATTAAATTGACTACAACTGAGTAAATACGAAACTTCTTTTTGTATTTACTAGGTAACTTAAGGCCGAAAGAGATTAAAACGTATATTGCAGAGATTACGACTGCAACGACAATATTTAATGGAAACTGCATGTGGATTCTCCTTGTCATATTTAAAGATGGGTGATCCCTCTAAACATGAATTTTTTGAGATATACATAGTTAGTAATTTCTTTAAAATTTAATATTTAGATTAAATCCAATAAAACTTAATTCAGATATTATCTGATCTATTAAAAATAAAGTCCTTTTCGTAACCCCTTCCCTCCTTTAATAGTTGAATTAATTATATAATAAAAAATACTCTATAAATAGCAACCAACAGTTTACATGACGCAACCATTGGTTTGCATTCATCAAAAAAGTAACCGTATAATTTAACGGTTACTTTTTTGATTTATTTTTACGAATAAATGAATCTATGTAAAATAGTGTGTTTTAGGCCACAAGGATATTTGTATCCTTATGGCCTATTTTATCAATACCTGTTTCTATGGAATTTACTGTCAATTTTTAAAGTGAATTATTTTTGTATCTGAAGAATTAAAACCCTTTATTTTAATTTTTTTTAGCACTTAGAATAAACCTTGATGTTTCTTGTTCATCATTCTCTTTTTCCGCATCATAAAAGATGTCTGACTGGATGTTTTGAAAGCCTATTTCTGACAAATCAGCAGTTAATACAGCTCTATCCATTCCATGTCCATGACCACTTGATGTTTTTTCTAGTTTTTCCATTTCAATAATCAGTAATTGACCATCTCCATTTAAGGCATCATAAAGTTTTGTTAATAATTTATGGCTGTCGGAAATGTGATGCAATACTAAAGAAAGGATAATGGTATCTGCTGTATAGGGAAGATGACCGTCTTTTTCAATATCTAGACAAAGTACGGACGCTTTTTTAGTATCTATATCTGCTAATTTTTTCTCAACCTGTTCGATCATTGCTGGAGATGCATCTACAAACAACATAGATTCAAAATCCTCTAACAAATCTAGACCTACATTTCCTGTACCGCAACCGAAATCTATAGCTGTCTTTGTATGGTTTTTATCTAACAAACTGCGTATAGCATCGGTAGAACGTTTTGCCATATCCTTATTTTTTGCTGTATCGTATTTTGCTGCCAATTGATTAAATTGATTTATATGTCCCATTGCGTTCACTCCGCTCTTTTTTATAGATCTATTTATATTTCTTGAAAAGCTTCCTCACAAGAGTCCGCTATAATCCCTGCGCCTGCCATATGACCTTGACTGGCAGAAACAATTAATTGAGAAGGTCCTGTTATTTCTCCGGCTGCGTAAATACCTTTGATATTCGTGTGTCCCATCATATCCGTGACAATAAAGCCTGCTTCGTTGACTTCTATGCCCAATTGTTCAACAAAAGGAAAGTTAGTATCCAACATTGTTGTACAAAAGCCACCTGATCTGTTGATTTCTTCTCCGCTTTCGAAGACAATGCTCTGAAGTTCTCCACCTGTACCTTTTAATTCAACGATTCTTTCTTCAATCAGGCGAATATTATTTATTTCTAAAACTTTCTTCTGCTCAGCATTAAAAACACTGTTTCCGTTAGTGGCCACAATCAGATCATCTGTCCAGTTTTTCAATAATTTAGCAACATGTAAAGCCTGAATCGATTCTGCTATGAGTACCAAGGGTCTGTCTTTCATTTCCCATCCATCGCAGAAAGGACAAGAGAAAATACTATTTCCGTAATACTGTTCAATTCCTTTCACATCCGGAAGTGTCTCTTTCACTCCTGTAGCTAAAACGATATTTTTAGTCTGAATTGTTTCCCCTGACTCGGTGGTCAACTTAAATGAGTTTTCCAGCGTTTTTTCAATAAATAGAATTTTTTCATTTTTGATAGAAATGGTTGGATAGTTTAGTAAATCTCTTCTGCCTTCTTTTCTGAAATCTTCTGGCTTAATTCTATCTCTCGTTAAAAAAGCGTGAGTTTCATGTGTCACAGCATTTCTGGGCTTTTCTTCATCGATAAGAAGCACTTGTTTTCTCCCTCTTCCGGCTACTAAAGCAGCGCTCATACCTGCTGGACCTCCACCGATTACAACAACGTCTATCATCTTTTCTCCTCCTATAAACTCTATTAAAGACCTTTAATATCTACAATTAGCATAAAAATTAGCGAAACACTAATTTTTTTCTTGCCTTTGCTTCAAAATATCCGCAATTGTCTTGCGTGCAAGTTCATCTTTCAGCTTATCCTCTGCCTCTGCTACTGCACGTTCGATCAAGCAATGTCTATTCCACTTACCATCATGAGACATCGTACAGTTCAATAATGATTCATACCCTTCAATTGCTTGAATAATATCAAGAAATGTACATTCTTCTGGTGAACGCAGTAACCGGTATCCACCTTTTACTCCCGGAGTTGATACGATCAATCCAGCTTTTGATAATTTTGTCAGTATTTTTGACAAATAAGTGGGGGATATTTTTTGGCGTTTGGCTAAATCTTCTACCCTGACTGCTCCACTGGTAGATTCCATTGCCAAATGAACCATAGAATGTAAAGCATAGTTTGTAGCTTTTGAGTACTTCATTTTGCTCTTCCTTTAATTACAGATTCATTTTGTCTTTAATTGAATATAAGGTAAATCTAACTTAAAGTCAACACATTTTTTATAAGATACGAAAAAGAACTAGTCATAAAAAAACTTTTTAAGACCGGGTTTTAAAAATACGTTTTTAAGCAATTTCATGTATTACTTAAAATATATAAGTTAACTAGTTTTTATAATAGAATCTAGATTATCATTTTGTGACGTTTAAAGAAAAATAAAGTTTAAATCTTACTTTTTTTACTTATCAGGACACTAGAGATAAGGATACATAAAATAGAATAAGCGAATAAACAGATTAATCCACCTGTGAAGTTAATATGTTCATTAATTACAGGGAAATCTTCTGTCCCATATGTAATTACTTTTGTTAAATCAAAATAAGTGAACGGTATATAGTGAGCAATTCTAGCAAAAAACGAATCCGTATTATTAAATAAAGGCAATGTGGGAAGCAAGACACTTGTCAGCATAACAGATAAATAAATAAAAAAGTTATCTGTAAACCTTGAGATCAATAACGCTAGACTAGCAAGAAAAATATAAATAGCAAATAACAAGATAATAAATTTTAATAGAAATTGACCTGTGGTTAGTATTTGGACAGATAGTTGATCTCTTGATATAGCAAGAGGGTAATTAAAGGTCCCCATTCCATTTTTTAAAGAAACAACTAAGAAAACTGGTATCAATGAAAGCAAGAAACCAAAGAAACTAAAAAGAATGGCTACACTCATTTTTGTGGAAAGTATTGTTCTATATTTTAACGGGGTCATATTTAAAAAGTCTTTCGTTCCTCTCTCCTTTTCCATAGAAAGAGTATTTGTATAGACCAAAACAGGAAGAAGAAGCAGAAATGTAAATGGAATAAAACTGTGAAACGCAGTAAATATGTAATTAATTCCGCCATAAGAATACTCTAAGCCACTGAGTGGTGCTAGTTTATTTTTAACTAAGTAGTCTATTTCTGCTACTTTCTTTCTTTGCTCTATGATAGGAATTCCAACAACAGATCCTGATTCCATTTGTTTTAAAACTTTATTTTCTAGCGCTAATTCTGCTTTTGTTCTTTCATAAATATTTCCCGATTCATATGTTTTTAGCAACTCTTTTAATAATTGCAACCGTTCTGTTTCATCAGCTGCAGCTGCTTGAGCGTCATCTTGTTCCATTTGACTAATACCTTCTTCAGTCATCATGATATCACTTTTTATATAATCAATCTTTTGGGCATCCATATCAAATTCCATAGTGACAACAAGAGGGGAAATGAAAAGAAAGAAAAGAAAGAAAAATAAAGCTACATATGTTTTATCTTTTAAAAGTTTTTTAGACTCAATAAGTAGGTGTGCTTTCATATCTCGACCTCCATATTATAAAGTTGCTCATACATATCTTCTGAAGATAGATTTTCTTTATTCTTATCCAAAAAATATGCTACTTGTTTGTCTTTTAAGAAAATGATTTTATCTGTAATAGCATCGATATTGGATAATATATGCGAAGAAAAAAGAATAGTCTTTTCGTCCTGTTTCATTTTTTTTAAATACGAACTAATTTTTTTAATGCTTGTCGGGTCTAATCCGTTCATTGGTTCATCTAATAAAATAACGTCCGCATTACTAACGATGCACATAGCCATTAAAATATGCTGTTTCATACCTAAAGACAACTTTTTTATTGGTCGGTTAACATATTCAATAATTCCAAGCCTTTTGATAACGTTTTCTATTTCAACTGGCGAATCCCAAGAAGCCTTCACATACTTTAAATGATCCATACCACTGAGATTTGGATATAGAGTCTGATTACTCTCCACAAAATAGATTTTTTTGTAATAGGCTTTTCTATCTTCACTTCGGCTAAGATTATCGATTAATATCTGACCTGATTTCGGTTTAATTAGACCAGAAACAGTTCTTAGTAACGTAGTTTTCCCAGCTCCATTTGGTGCAACTAGACCAATAATTTCAGATGGGTAAAACTCAAGATTAATAGAGTCTAAAATTTCTTTTTTACCATAATTAACGTTTAGATTGTCGATTTTTAGCATATTTAGACCTCCTTCAAAATATTTCTATCATCAGTAAATTTTATATTTATCTAAATTTCCTACTCATCAATTAGACAAGTATATAAAAATCCAACTAATTATATGGTTTGAGTGTCAGAAATTTTTGTTCTCATAAATCTATCTAAAAGTATACAATATACAATAGGTGTCATTTGACACCTTAGCCATTATATTAAATTGCAGTTTTGTCATTTAAATAAATAACGCTAATTATTTAGTATTATAAAGATTGTATGACAAGTTGACAAGTATAATAAGCAGTGATTTTTTAATAAATAGCGTTTTCTTTTATCCGAAAGATTCAAAAAAATATATAAATAGGTATGTATATGCTAAATTCAAAGAAAAAATTAAATTTAAGCAGTATTGTACTGCTAGGCCTTTGTTTAATTAGTTTTATTTACTTTCCCACAAATTCAATGTAACTGTCAACTACAATTGTGCACTTTTTGCTAATTAATTTTGTGCACTTTCATTAATCAAATATTGTTTCTCTATTTTTCATTCGATGGCTTTCTCCATCCATATGGATAACTTCACAGCGATGGAGAAGACGATCAAGAATTGCCGTTGCGATTCCCTGATCTCCAAGCATCTTACTCCAGTTATCCGGACCTTTATTGGAGGTTAGGATAATGGAACTTTTTTCGTACAAATCACTGACAAGTTGAAAAAATAAATTAGCCTCATTTGTTTCCATGGCCATGAACATCATGTCATCGATAATCACTAACTCTGATTTTCTGATACGCATTAACCGCAGTTCAGATTTTCTTACATAACTTTCAGTTTTTAATAAC
>NZ_JBEMBC010000082.1:0-12372 GCF_040274425.1 Carnobacterium sp. | reverse complement strand
TTCCTCACTCCTTGCTAATTTACAACTTATTAATAGTAAGTTATATTATTTATTTATTATATCAAAAATCGTTTTTTATATCTACCCAAAAGCTCAAGATTTAAATTCAACGATCGTAGCACCATTTCCTCCTTGATTAGGTGGAGCATAGTGGAATTCTTTTATCGAAGGATGTCTTTTCAGCGCATCAGTTACACCTTGTCGGATAGCTCCAGTTCCCTTTCCATGTACAATAGTAACTTGAGGGTAGTTGGCTAGAAGAGCGGAGTCAAGGTACCGATCCAATTCAGCTAAGGCATTTTCATATCTCTCACCTCTTAAATCGAGTTGAGGTGAAACATGACTGTTTGATTCTGAGCGTACCGATGCAATCATTTTACGATTCGGTTCTTTTTCTGGTTCGGTTAATATTAAATCATTTTCTTTAAGTTTCATTTTCAACATTCCCATTTGAACGACCCAATGATTTTTATCTGCTCGTTCCATTAATACACCTTTTTGGCCAAATGATTGGACCATCACATCATCGCCAGGTTTCATTACCTGTTTCGCTTTAGCTTTTTTCAACACCTTATTTTTCGCTAAAGCTTCTTCTTGTCTTAATCCAGACAGCTGTGTTTTTGCATCAATTAGTTCATGCTCTTTCACATTTTCATAATGCCCTTGAATTTGTTTTTTGCGTAAATCTTTAATGATCTGATCAGCTGTCTCTTCTGTTTCTTCTACAAGACTATTGGCTTTTTCGCGAGCTTTTTTCATCAACTCTTCACGTTCAGCATAAAATTGCTGTACAGCAGTTTGTAAATCTGCGTGCAATTGTTCTGCTTCATCAACATAGTGACGCACTTCAAGGTACTCTGTTTCTGCCATTTTGCGTCTATTTTCTAAATCAGAGATCATTTCATTTAAGTTTTGACTTTCTCCATCAATCAGTTGACGAGCAGAATCAATAACCTCTTCACTCAAACCTAAACGTTTAGAAATCTCAAAAGCATTACTACGACCTGGAACACCTATCAATAATCGATAAGTTGGGCTTAATGTATCAACATCAAATTCCATACTCGCATTAATTGTTTGTGGACGGTTATAGCCATATGCTTTTAATTCAGGATAGTGCGACGTCACCATGACATAACTGCCTACAGCACCGACCTTATCCAGAATAGCTATAGCAAGTGCAGCACCTTCTTGAGGGTCTGTCCCTGCTCCCAGTTCATCAAAGATAATCAAACTTTTGTTATCCATACGGTCTAGTATAGATACAATATTTGTCATGTGAGAAGAAAAGGTACTTAAACTCTGTTCAATAGATTGTTCATCTCCAATATCAGCAAATACTTCAGTAAACAATCCAATTTGGCTCTCCGGAGCAACAGGTATTTGTAGTCCAGCTTGTCCCATTAATTGAAGCAATCCTAATGTTTTTAGGATTATTGTTTTCCCACCGGTATTTGGTCCTGTAATAATAACTGCTTGATTTTCTCCGCCAATTAAAATATCGTTTGCGACTACAGTCTCTGGATCCAACAAAGGGTGTCGTGCACTCAATAGCTTCACTTCATTATTTTTATGGATTAACGGTCTATTCGCAGCCACGTTTTTTGCATAACTTGCTTTTGCACCAATAAAATCAAGCTTACCTAATAAAAACATGTTATTTAAAATGTCTTTACTATACGGAGCGATTTCATTCGAAATTTCAGCTAAGATACGATCCACTTCACGTCGTTCCTCAATTTGAAGTTGGCGCAAGCGATTATTCAACTCGACTACGCTTTGTGGTTCAACAAATAATGTTTGCCCTGTTGAACTTTGATCATGGACTACACCACCAAAATGACTGCGGTATTCTTGTTTAACTGGAATAACATAACGATCATTACGAATAGTAATAATTGCATCGCTTAAATACTGAGCACTTTTTCCGCGAACAATCCCATCTAGCTTTTCACGAACATTATTTTCTCCTCTTTTGATACCATTACGAATCCCTTTTAAAGCAGGACTTGCATCATCTAAAATATGTCCATCTTCATCTACTGTTTCACGAATCAATTGATTCAAAGTTGGCGTTGTAACAAAATTCTTAGCCAAATCATATAAGCGATTCATTTCAATACCCGATTCTTTTAAATTCTCAAAGAAACGGTTTAATTCAGAAGTCGTACGCAAAATTTTTCCGATTTGAGCAATTTCTAATCCATTTAAACTAGCACCGATATCCAACCGTTTTAAATGTGGACGAACATTTTGTAACTTCGGAATAGGCATACTGCCTCTTAATTTTATAATTTTTGTACCATCTTCGGTTTCATCTTGCCATAATTCAACTTCTTCTTTATCAATTGAAGGAGCTAGCGTTAAAGCTTGTTCTTTCCCTAATTCAGAAGCAGCTAGATTAGCAACCGCTTGGATAATTTTACTAAATTCTAATGTTTGAAGGATTTTTTTGTTCATCTATTTCACCTCTCGCTTCATTATATTTTTTATTACTAGTATATTTGATTACATCCTAATACTCTCGTATCGTTCACAATAAGAA
This sequence comes from Carnobacterium sp., assembly GCF_040274425.1. Lineage (NCBI taxonomy): Bacteria > Bacillati > Bacillota > Bacilli > Lactobacillales > Carnobacteriaceae > Carnobacterium > Carnobacterium sp. Next base: position 9,827 of record NZ_JBEMBC010000082.1, on the reverse strand, counting down.
ATCGTCCCCCTAGTTTAAGAGAAACGATTCTTTTTTTACTATTTAACTATATTTCTTACTTCAATGACGATTCTATCCACCAATTATACAGTTGTGCTGAGATGACAGGTGTATCTTCTACTATTGTACGTGCCAACCAACTGTTGCTAAATGCTTCTTGAACAGCATCAATCGGAACCATCGTTAATAAAAATAAAACGATAAAGATAGCAACGTAAGAAACAATAAAATTCAGTAATGCTCCACCTAAAGTATTTAGTTGCTTGATAATAGGAATAAGCGTCACAGCATTCAATAGGCCCCCTATAAATCGAGTGATCAGCCAACCAACAAATAAGATGATTATAAATGCGACACCGTTATAAAAAGCACCGTCTAGGTTGAATCCTAGAGCTTGATCATAAAAAACGAATTGACTACTTTCAGTAGCCGATGGGTAAGGAACAATCAATTCCAAATGTGATCCTAACATTTGATAATAATTTCTTGCCAATAAGTATGAAACAAAGTAACCAATCGTAAAAACAAACTGAAGGACTAATCCTCTTCTAGCACCACTGTAAGCTCCCATGGCCAAAATTAAAATTATAATGACTGTCATTAACATGCTTATCACCTTTATTCAGGAATTTATTCTTCAGTTATGTTTGATTCCTGATCTTTCTGTAATTTCTTTTCTAATTCTGCTAGTTCTTTTTTCATAGTATCTAGTTGTATTTGCAGTTCAATTTGATCCGATACAGCATTAACCGCTACTAAAACTGCTCTACGTTCGGGGTCTAAACCCTTTGATAATGATTCAATTTGTTGCATTTGCTCATTTACCATTTTAGACACTGACCGCATGTGTTCTTCGGGTCTAGCTCCGATAATCGTATAGGGTCTTCCTGCTATTGTAGTTTTATATCGAATTTTCCCTTTTGACATGGCAGTCCCTCCTAAAAATTACATTTCCCTTATTTTACCATGAATCACCTAATAGTTGCACATTTTTTCATTTCATTTTAATATCTTGCCCATATCAAATGAAATTATGTGGTAAACTACAAGTTAGATTATTAATTAATGAAGGAATGAGTGACAGAATGTCTAATGAAGTACTCTTAGTTTCCAAAAAAACCTTAACAGATATGAAACAATATTACACTACTTGCTTGAAATCCTCTACTCCTCCTGGTGCTTTTTTTGCTGCTAAAAAAGGAGCTGTAAACATAACGGGATACAACTCTGGCAAAGTATTGTTTCAAGGAGCAGATTCTGAAAAAGAAGCTGCTATTTGGAAATCCAAAGCATCAATTGTCCCACCAAAAAAAAAAGAATCGTCCGCTTCATCTTTGAATACCCCTTTACCAAAAGATTTTAGTAATTGGTCTGTTATTGGCAGTGATGAAGTCGGAACCGGAAGTTATTTTGGACCATTAACTGTTGTTGCAGCTTATGCCGACCATTCTCAACTTGCTTTGTTAAAAGAATTGGGCGTACGCGATTCGAAGGATATGAAGGATCCTGAAATTATTCGTGTGGCAAAAGACTTGATTACTTTTTTACCACACAGCTTATTGAATGTTATGCCTGAAAAATACAATACTATTCAACCAACGATGACACAAGGTAAAATGAAAGCTATTTTACATAATCAAGCTTTATGTCATGTGATTGAAAAAATCAGCCCTCAAAAACCAGATGGTATCTTAATCGATCAATTTGAACTTCCTGCCACTTATTTCAACCACATCAATGATCAACCAAAACAAATAAAAGAGTCTGTTTACTTTCAGACTAAAGGTGAAGGCCACCACCTAGCTGTAGCGGCGGCCTCTATTATTGCTCGTTATGCTTTTTTAAAAGGTCTTGATGAATTGAGCGCAAAAGCAGGTTTCAAAATTCCATCTGGTGCTGGTAGCAATAGTGATTTAGTTGCTGCAAAGCTTTTAAAACAAGGTGGAATCCCGTTGCTTAGAAACTATGCTAAGTTACATTTTGCAAATACAGAAAAAGCAAAAAAAATCAGTGGCTTGCGCTGATTACACACCTAAAAAACCTCCACTCACTGGTCTTCAGCGAGTGGAGGTTTTTTAAGTCATTTATTCTTTTTCAGGTATTCCATATTTCTTTTTGCAATAAAGGTAAACTGGTATCCCAATAAGTGTTAGAAAAATACCAATAAAGGCATTCCCCGGCTGAACGATTAAAGTATTAATGATAATATATAATCCTCCAATTATAGCAACCAATGGAATAATCGGGTATAAAGGAACCTTGTATGGTCGTTCAATATCTGGCTGAGTTTTTCTTAAGATGATAACCGCAATAAATGTTAAAGTTATAAAAAACCAAATGACAAAAATAATTAAATCTGTCAATTGATTGAATTGCCCTGTCAAAATCATTAAGATGGCAATTCCTAAGATAACTAGACCTCCATTAATTGGTAAATTGGTTTTAGTGTTGACTTTGGCAAACCAGTTACTAAATGGCAACATTTTTTGAGTGGCTAAAGCATAAGGAACTCGTAATCCAGAAATGATATACCCATTTATTCCTCCGAATACAGAAATCAATATTCCTATCGTCACTAATTTGCTACCAATTCCATCAAAAAGATGTGAAGCAACTAAAGCTGCCGGTGTATCCGTTCCGGCTAGCTGAGTACTGTCTAAAACAAACAAATAAGCGATATTTGTTAATAAATATACGGCCATGACGATTGATAATCCACCAACAATCACTTTTGGTAACATTTTACCAGGACTCTTCATTTCTCCAGCAAGCGTTCCTACATTGATCCATCCATCATAGGCGAATAAAGTTGCGATAAGAGCAGAACCAAAACTAGTTAAAACTGGATGACTTTCTACTGAAAGTGGTATCAGTCTTACTACACCTCCACCAGGATAAAGCAATCCTGCTACGATAATAACTAAAAGAGGGATCAACTTCAAAATGGTGGCAGCTGTTTGAATCCGGCCACTATACTTTGTTCCTAAAAAATTTACGCCCATTAAAAAAATAGCTGTTATAATAGCTGTCGGTACAATCACATTATCGGATAATGTAAATAAATTAACAAATTGAGTAGCAAAAATAATAGCTAATGCGGCTATGTTCGCTGGGTAATAGATGATCATCTGAGCCCATCCGACTAGAAAACCTAACCATCTTCCATATACTTTTTCTAAATAAATCATCATTCCGCCTGTTTGAGGATAAATTGTTCCAATTTCAGCAACTGTCAGTCCACCAGCCATTGTGATGATTCCAGCTACAAACCAAGCCAATAAGCCTAATCCTGGAGCACCGGCTGCGCCATAAACAGCTGTTGGTTTAAAAAATATACCTGCCCCTATGACTGTTCCTACTAAAACGGTTAACGCTGTGAGTCCACTTACTTCTTTTTTCAACTCATTCTTTCCCATACATTTCCCCCTGAATTACCTTTTTCTAGATAGCACAAAAGATAAAATAATCCTTTGTGTTTAGTGCTTGTTAGCATAACAAAAAAGCCTTGCTATTAGCAAGACTCTTTTTGTTATTTTCCTAAAAATTTGTTCAATATTGATACACTCAGTTCATTGGCTTGATTTTTATCATTCCAACTAAGCTTAGCGTACAACGACTTGGTATTCTTCTATTAACGCACTTGTTACTTTATCATAAGCTTTTGATACTTCTTCTTCCACCATTGTTGCAGTAGGATTTAAATAGGACAGTGTATAAGCCATTGATTTCTTGCCATCTTCAATGTTTTCACCTTGATAAATATCAAACAACCGTACGTTAACTAAATATTTGCCGCCTTTTTTGTAAATTAAATCTACTAATTGTTGATTTGTAATAGTTTCATCTACTAATAAAGCAATATCTCTCGTCATTCCTGGGAATTTCGGAATAGCTTCATAAACAGTTGATTCTTTTTCAGCTTCTACAATAGCCTGTAGATTCAATTCAAAACCGTACGTTTCATCTAATTCATACGCTTTTGCTGCCAAAGGATGAATTTGACCAGCAAATCCGATTTCCTTTTCTCCTAGGTAAAGAGCTGCTGTCCGTCCTGGGTGCATTCCATCACGCTGTTTGTCTGCAACAAAAGTAATGGGCTCAGTTAAGCCATATGAAGCTATTAACCCTTCTAAAATACCTTTCAGAACAAAGAAATCAACTTTTTTTGGTTGACCTTTCCAATCTTTTTCCAGTAAAGAACCAGTCAAAACACCTGCCAAATGTTCTTCTTCAATTGGCAATACTTTGCTTTCTTCTTTATAGAACACACGGCCAATTTCATAAAGAGCAACGTTTTTATTTTTGCGTGCTTTATTATAGCTGACATCGTCTAATAAACCACTTAATAAATTCATTCTTAAAGTACTGCGATCTTCACTCATAGGCATTTCTAACTGTGTTGCTTTACTCTCACGCATCATGTACTGAGTTGCTTTTTCTGGAGTTGTTAACACGTAACTGATAGCTTGTGATAATCCTGCTCCTTCTAAGAAACGGCGCGTATGACGTACAAGACGCTGTTTATTATCTAAAGCTGCAGGCTGAGCTGGACTTATTGGTAAAGTTGAAGGCAAATTATCATAACCAAAAATACGAGCTACTTCTTCCACTAAATCTGCTTCAATTTCAATATCCCAACGACGTGCCGGAATAGCTACTTCAAATAAACCTTCTTTTTCTAGAACACTAAATCCGAGGCGATCAAAAATAGCTTTTACCTCTTCAACCGTAATAGATGTTCCTAATGAACGATTGATTTTATTTAATGTAATAGGAACAACTTTGTCCTTGATCTCCAAAACAGATTGAGAAGCCGTTCCAGCTACTACTGTTCCACCAGCTAATTCAGCTATTAACGCTGCTGCATGATCTCCAGCAGTTGTAATCGTAGAAAGATTAATCCCTTTTTCAAAACGAGAGCTAGATTCACTTCTTAAATTGTATCTTTTAGCCGTTTTACGCACTGAAATTGGATTGAATACAGCTGCTTCTATAGCGACGGTTACAGTGGTGTCTTCAATTTCTGAATCCAGCCCACCCATTGTTCCTGCCAACGCTACCGGGATAGAACCATTTGTGATAACGATATCTTCAGAAGTTAATGAACGTTCTTCTCCATCTAAAGTTGTTAAAGATTCTCCATTATTAGCATGACGAACCACTATCTCTTTTGACTGCAATTGATCATAATCAAATGCATGTAAAGGTTGTCCATATTCTAATAGAATATAGTTTGTAATATCTACTACATTATTTAAAGGTCGAATACCTGCATTCATCAATTTTGTTTGCAACCACATTGGACTTTCAGCAATCTTCACATCTTTAACGATGCGGACATTATAGCTTGGAGCATCTTCGCTATTTTCTACAGCAACTTTAATATAGTTTTCAACTGAATCTGTTTTATCTTCTGTTAATTCGAAAGAAGGGAATTTAGGTTGTTGATCGTAAATTGCCCCAACTTCATGGGCAACTCCTCGCATGCTTAATGCATCCGCACGGTTAGGTGTGATCGACAATTCAAGGATCGCATCGTCCATTGCTAGATAAGGAAATACTGGTTCTCCAGGCACTGCGTTTTCTGGCAACACATAAATGCCGTCTGCATATTTTTTAGGAACAACTTTTTCAGAAAATCCTAATTCGGCTAAAGAGCAAACCATACCATTTGATACTTGCCCACGCATTTTTCCTTTTTTGATTTTTGCATTTCCTGTGATACGACTTCCAGGTAATGCGACAATGATTTTTTGTCCAGCAGCAATATTAGGTGCGCCGCAAACGATTTGAGACAGTTCTTCTTCTCCAATATCTACTTGACAAACGTGTAGATGATCAGAATCTGGATGGTCCACTACTTCTACCGCATGACCAACAACAATTTTTTTCAATCCGGTTTCCGGTACACTTACGTCTTCAATTTCGATACCTGTACGAGACATTTTATCTGCTAATGCTTCAGGTGTTACTTTTGATAAATCTAAATATTCTTTTAACCATTGATAAGATACATTCATAGTCTTACTCCTTTACCTTGAATTGATTTAAGAAACGAACATCATTTTGATAAAAATGGCGAATATCATCAATTCCGTATTTTAACATTGCTACACGATCTGGTCCTAATCCAAATGCATAACCACTATAAACCGTTGCATCAATTCCAGACATTTCAAGCACGTTTGGATGAACCATACCCGCACCTAAAATTTCGATCCAGCCAGTATGTTTACATACATTACAACCTTTTCCACTACATTTGAAACAACTAACATCTACTTCTACAGAAGGTTCAGTAAACGGGAAGTAACTAGGACGTAAACGTATTTCACGCTCTGCGCCAAATAATTTTTTAGCAAAAACTTCTAACGTTCCTTTTAGATCTCCCATTGTAATATCTTTAGCAATCACCAGTCCTTCCATTTGATGGAATTGATGAGAGTGAGTTGCATCATCGCTGTCTCGACGATAGACTTTCCCAGGACTGATCATTTTTAATGGACCTTTTGAAAAATCGTGTTTATCCATAGTACGAGCTTGAACAGGTGAAGTATGCGTACGCAATAAAATCTCATTTGTAATATAAAACGTGTCTTGCATATCTCGAGCAGGATGATCTTTAGGCAAATTCATTCTTTCGAAGTTGTAACTATCTTCTTCAACTTCTGGTCCTTCTATGATTTGATAGCCCATTCCAATAAATAGGTCTTCGATCTCTTCCATTATTTGAGTCAATACATGTGATTGTCCAACAGCTACCGAGCTGCCAGGCAACGTTACGTCAATGGCTTCACTTTCTAAATCACGGTTAATTTTTTCCATTTCTAATCGTGCTTTTTTTGTTTCTAAGTGTGAAGTAATTTCATTTCTCACTTCATTTACAAGTGCACCTAAGATAGGACGTTCTTCAGGAGAAACAGTCTTCATTCCTTTAGATATTTCAGTAATAGGGCCTTTTTTCCCTAAATAGGCTACACGTACTTGATTAAGTTCTTTTAAATCTGAAGCTGCGTCAATTTTTCCTACAGCTTCCTTACTTAACAATTGTAAATTGTCTTTTAAGTCCATTCTAATTCCCCTTTAAATAAATTTATCGTTACAACACTTACTGCATCTACTTCAAGCTATTTTAAAGCACACAAAAAGCCTCATCCCTAAAAAGGGACGAGGCTACGTTCGCGGTACCACCCTTGTTTGAATGATGCTTACGCAAAATCCACACTTCATTTACATAACGGCGTATACCGGAACTTTATTCATTACCTTTAACTAGCTTAGTGTAATTCCCAAAGTCAACTCAGGAAGTGAACGTTCATTTGGTTTTCTAATTCAAGTGTTTTCAGCCAATGACACTTGCTCTCTGATTTAGACTATCCAAATTACTTTTTTCCATCACAGTTTTTAATTATTCATTGTTTACATACTGGTTTAGTTTAACGTAATCTTGACTTAAAGGTCAAGTACTTTCCAATAAGATTGTGTTTATTCCTCACAAATCCATTCATCAGCCCAGGTTTGAACATCAGCCATCACTACTTTTAAAGCCTGACCTTTTTCAGTTAAGCTATACGCCACTCTCATGGTAGCATCTGGATCAACCGTACGAGCTACAAGACCTTCTTGTTCAAGCTCTTTTAGACGTTCAACCAACACACGATCGCTTACATTTGGAATAGTAGCTGCTATATCTTTAAAGCGTTGAGGACCTTCTAATAACACTTCAATGATAAGTCCCATCCATTTTTTACCTAAAATGGCAAATGTATGTTCAAATTTAGGACAAATCTTTTTTTGCCTAGATTCACAATAGATACTTTTTTCTTCATCTTTAATGGTTATCATATCTTCTTCACCTCTTTTATAACATTATAGCATTATTGGTTATAAATAGTAAGTAATCCATCATCATTTGTCAACCTTTTTTTTAATCAATCGTCATAATTAGACAAAATTTTGTCAATATTAGAAAATAACGAATCTTTTACAACACCTTTAGTCATTTCAATTTTAGCTGCAATAAAACAATATTTCAATGCAATAAGCAAATTTTCATTAAATTAATCGTATTTTCTCTTAAAAATTGAATTTTTCATCCAGAGTGGTAAACTTAGTCCTATCATCAACTATAACTTTTTGGAGGGAATACTATGACAGAGATTGAAAAAGATGTACAAATAAATCATTCCTTAGATAATATAAAAGAAGAATCAGCATCCGCCAACAAAGTTCCTTATAAGGCGAGTGAAGCTGAAAAACCATTAGATATCATAAACGTTTTTGATCTTGAGTTAGAAGCGGAAAAAGTCATTCCGAAAGGCGGTTATGGGTACATTTCCAGTGGCGCTGGAGACTTGTGGACAATTAAACAAAATATTGAATCTTTTAATCATAAACTAATTGTCCCTCGTGTATTAAAAAATATTGAGCACCCTGATCAACATACATCTGTTTTTGGGAGTGAGTTAGCTACACCTATCATTATGGCTCCGGTCGCTGCCCATGGTCTTGCTAACGTGGCAGCTGAACCAGCTACTGCAAAAGCTGTGGCTGAATCTGGATCTATCATGACTATTAGCTCATACGCCAATAAACCATTCAAAGAGATTTCAGAAGCCGGAGCTGGTGCTCCGCAATGGTTCCAATTTTATATGAGTAAAGACGATGGCATTAACCGAGATATTTTGGATGAAGCCAAAGCTAATGGAGTAAAAGCGATTGTATTAACAGCAGATGCAACTGTTGGAGGAAATCGTGAAGCCGACAAACGAAATGGTTTTGTCTTTCCTTTAGGTATGCCAATCGTTCAAGCATATCAATCAGGTGTTGGACAATCAATGGACTCTGTTTATGGCTCTTCTAAACAAGTACTTAGTCCTAAAGATGTTGAATTTATTGCATCGTACTCTGGTTTGCCTGTATTTGTTAAGGGAGTACAATCAGCAGAAGACGCATTGATTTCTCTTGCTTCTGGTGCCGGTGGTATCTGGGTAACTAATCATGGCGGACGTCAATTAGACGGCGGTCCTGCTGCATTTGATTCATTGCAAAGTGTTGCTGAAGCAGTTGATAGAAAAGTACCTGTTGTTTTTGATAGTGGAGTACGTAGAGGCCAACATGTCTTTAAAGCTCTAGCTAGTGGTGCTGATTTAGTTGCAATTGGTCGCCCAGCTATTTACGGCTTAGCTTTAGGCGGTTCGCAAGGTGTAAAATCTGTTTTTGATCACTTTAAACATGAACTTGAGATTGTTATGCAGCTTGCCGGGACCAAGACAGTTGAAGATATTAAGAACACCGTTTTGTTAGACAATCCTCGCGCGTAAAATTTAAACATAAACGTATAAAGACACCCTTGGATAATGAAATGTTCATTATCCAAGGGTGTCTTTTGGTTGAATAGAAATGTCTTTGTTTAAAATTTCAAGTTTTTGAAGGCGATAGTATTGATTGTAACCATGCATAATAGGGTCTATAATTTTTAGTGTTGATAGATGAATCAAACTACTCACCAAAAATTTCTAGAGGAATAGGGTTGCTTGCAGCCCTGTATAGGATTCAATGAGAATTAGAAACCGTTAGCAATTACGGTTTCTTTGAAGCTTGAAAGCCGGTAAAATTACAGGCTTGCTGGCGGTCCCATGCTTCAAGCAAACCCGTCCATTCCAGAAGAAATTTTATTTTGAAGCATCCACGCGATTCGTCAAACAACCATTGGTTAATCAAACTTAACCACAAATACAAAAAAAGACGCCATCCGAAGATGATGTCTTTTTGGTTGCGTGGCAACGTCCTACTCTCACAAAGGGAATCCCTTCACTACCATCGGC
>NZ_JBEMBC010000081.1:0-12566 GCF_040274425.1 Carnobacterium sp. | reverse complement strand
GGCTCTTTCTTCCGCTTCTTTAACGTATTCAATTGCTTCTAAACTCATTCATACACCTCCTTAAAATACAAAAAAAGACATCACTTAAGAATCATTCTTCTCACCCCTTGAAGAATTCATCCTTGAAAGCAAATGCCCAACCATTATTTTTATTCAACTAAGCATAATTTAACATAGCACTCTTTACTTGTCAAATCATAAACACCTGAAATCCAACGTATAAAGCGTTTTTTTTTTAACAAAAACCTCTATACGTTTAGTCTCATTTTTAGATAAATAAATCTCAGTAAATACTTAGATGAATAAAAAAGTAAATGATTACTTTCATTAGTATATCGACATTTTATCTTACTTATTAAGACATTATCAAATTAAAAATACCGCTTATTTTCTTACCTCACCAAATGAGAATAATGCAATAGAGCCAAATCCTGTATGTGAAGCAATGGTAGGTCCATAAGGATATACTTGTATATCTTTAACATTGATTTTAGATTCAATTTCCTTTTTGATCCATTCAGCTTCTTCTTGAACACCGACATGTCCAATAAAAAGAGTTTGGTCTTCAGGATCTACTATACCTTCAACTGTTTTATTAACTAAATAATGCAGCGATTTTTTTCTACCTCTGACTTTAGCACTCGGTACTAAACCACCTTTTTCATTCATCACTATGATAGGTTTTACATTTAAAACACTGCCAAGGGTTGCAGAGACTGAAGAGATTCTTCCACTACGTTCAAGATGCCTAATATCATCTACGGTTACCCAGGAATGAAGTTTCATTTTATATTCTTCTAACCAGCTCACGACTTCTTCTAAAGATTGTCCTGCATTTTTTCGATTTACAGCTTCATATATCAATAAGCCTTCACCAAGACAAGCCGCTTTAGAGTCGACTACTGTAATATTTACTTCATCATATTCTTCTTTCAGCATTTCTACTGCTGTTACAGCATTATTATAAGAACCGCTTAATGCAGAAGATAGACCTAAAAATACAGCTGGTTGACCTTTCTCAACATACTTTTTGAATACTTCGATAAATTTACCAATATTGATTTGTGAACTAGTGGCCATTGCACCATTCTTTAAAGCTTCAAAGAAGGCATCACGGTCAAATGTTTCACCCATGTCGTCTATATAATCTTTTCCTTCAAGATTGATAATTAAATTTATAATTTCTATATCATTTTCTTTTATAAAATCTAGTGGCAAATCACAACAAGAATCTGCAATAATTTTATAATCCATTATTAAAACCCCTTTTTTTACTAAATCTTTCAGTTCACTCACTTATTATGCCATTTTTTCAGAAAAATAGAAACTTTTTAAAAATTAATTTAAACAGCTTGCTTTGTTGAACGTTTGTTCGTATAATATAAATATCAAACAAACGTTCGGAGGAATAAAGATGAAAAAAAACACTTTAGAAGAACAAGTTCATCCCTTTTCTTTTCTGCAAAAAAAATTCTTTTTAACTGACGCCGCTAGTGAATTAGAGATTTTAACACAAATGCCTAAAGAACAGATTACTTTTTTCTTAAACCAAGCCTTTACTAAAAAGAAAAAAATAATTGTACAGTTGAATCATTTGGCAGAATCTTCTTTTTCAGCAGAAGTTACTGGTTATATTAGATATGCACCTTTTAAGAAACCTCAAATCATTCTAGAAAATACAATTACTCATATGACTTACTTAATTAATCCCAACAATATAAGACATATCCGTTTATCCTAATTGAATCCTTTCCCTCACTTTAACATTTTCCTTCACTTCACTAATTCCTATAAATAAAAAGACCCTCCATATAATTATTAGATACCAGTTATCTAATGAATCTAAAAGGAGAGTCTTTTTGTATTTGTATTGCTTAGTTTAATGACAAACATTTATTTCTAAGATAGTAATTTTTTACTTTTTGTTGGATCCAATTTTTTCTCGATCCAACCTAAGAAGAGGTCACTGATAACTGCCATTAAAGCAGTTGGCATTGCACCTGCGAGGATGATTGCTCCACCATCGGTTACATTTACGCCCCGAGTAATAATATCACCTAAACCACCGGCTCCAATAAACGTTCCGATTGCAGTTACACCAATCCCGACTACCATAGCATTACGAATTCCGGCCATAATGATCGATAAAGCTAAAGGAAGTTCAACCATATAGGTTAGCTGCCATCTTGTCATACCCATACCTTTACCTGAATCCAAAATATTTTTGTCCACACTTCGAACTCCTGCGTACGTATTTTTAATAATAGGGAGTAATGAGTATAAAAATACTGTTGTAATAACGGTGTTTACACCTAACCCCAACCCTAACATCAAGATAGACAACATGGCTAACGAAGGGATCGTTTGAATGACGTTAGCTGCTCCAACAACCCAGTCAGCTAACTTTCCATGTCGAGAAATCCAGAAACCAACTGGAATTCCAACAATCCCTGCAAAAATTACACCGTAAATCGAAATTAAGAAGTGACGAAAAAATTGGCTCCAAATATAAAGACCATTTTCTGAAAAATAATAAATTAATTGTTCCCATAAATTCATTTGTGCCATCATTATTATTCGCCTCCTCCTTCGTTTACCTCAACTGATTCAAAATAATTGTTTTCTTTCAAAAAGTCGTCTGCTACAACTTTAGGTTCAATTAAATTGTTATCTGAAATATAATTTAATTCTTGCATTTTTTCATCCGTTATAGAATTTTGTAATTTTGATAATACTTCATTTAATTCAGGATAGGCTTCTAATACTTCAAAAGTCGCAACTGGACTAGCATCATATGGAGGAAATAATTGCTTATCATCTTCCAACACAACTAAGTCATAACTTTTAATACGTCCATCCGTTGAATAACCTAACACAACATCCATTTCTCCAGCTTGTAAGGCATTATAAACTAATCCGATTTGCATAGGATAAACACGGTTAAAATCAAAGCCATAAGTATCTAGAAATGCAGCATACCCGTCTCCTTCACGCTGGATCCAAGATGAGTCTACTCCAGCATTTAATTCACCCGCTACGTCCTCCAAATCACTAATGGTAACTAAATTATATTGATCTGCAAGTTCTTGTGTCACCATAAAAGCGTACGTGTTTGCAAAACCATAAGTTGGAAACCATTTTTGATTGAATTCAGCAGCAAATCCATCCACAACAAGTTCTAATGCTTTTTCAGGATCAGTGATCGGATCTCTTCCTAATTCACCTGTTAAAGAAGTTCCTGTATATTTAATTGCGGCTACATTAGCATCTCCACCAACCAAAGCTTGATGATTTAAAGAAGATGATCCTAAATTATTTACAATCTGAGCATCTATATCAATGTAATGCTCAACCATACCTTCAACAATATAACCTATAATTTGTTGTTCTGTAGTAGAACCACCCGTTATTGTGATTCCCTCTTCATTAAATCCACTACCTAACCCAGGTAACGAACAACTGCTTAATACTATCGCTGCCATAAAAAGGGCAGCAATTTTTTGAATTTTCTTCATCGTTGAAGCCCTCCTATTCATTTCCTTGCACAGTTCTAGGCGTTACTTTTTTTTCTAATTTTCCTAGTACAAAATCTGTCAATAATGCAAGAATGGTTACAGGTATGGTTCCCCCAATAATCAAACTAGGAATAAAAAGATTTAATCCATTAAAGATAAAATCACCTAATCCCCCAGCACCAATATAAGAAGCTAATGCAGCCCATGAGATAACGTAAACACCTGACAAGCGAATTCCTGCCATAATAACCGGTGCGGCTTGAGGTAATTCGACATTTTTTATCAACTGTAGACTGGTCATTCCCATTCCTTTACCTGCGTCCCTTAAATTAGTATCTACTCCATTCATTCCTATATAAGTGTTTCTTAAAATAGGTAATAAAGAATAGATAAATAATGCAACGATTGCAGGCACCTTTCCAATTCCAAATAGAGGAATCATTAAAGCTAGTAGTGCTAAAGAAGGGACAGTTTGTAAAATTGTTGCTAAGCCGATAATAAACTTAGCACTTTTTTCAAATCTTGTTAATAATACTCCTAAAGGGACAGCCACAATAACACCTAACGCCAAAGCAAATGCTGAAATGTAGAAATGTTCCCACGTTTTCAGGAGTAAATCAGAGCCATTTGTTGCAAAAAATTCAGCCATTATTTTTTCCTCCTCTATTCATTACTCTCGTTAGGAGTGGTCGTTTCAAAAACATTTCCACTTGTGATGTCTTCTTCCTCACCCCATATTGTATCGTAAACCACATCTACGAGCGACGTACGAGTGACTAAACCAATCAACCGATCTTTATTATCCACGACTGGGATATTTTTAAATCCACGTTTTAAAATTCTTTGAACAGTATCTCTTAAAAGAGTACCTTCTCGAACAAAATAAACTTTATCCATCATAATATCTCCTACACTTGTAGCCCGTTTACGATTACGATCGATTCTCTCTATATCAACATACCCCTTTAAGACACCAGAGTCATCCGTAACAAATAGGGAGTCGACTCGTTTATCTCTCATCAAACGAATCGCTTCTGAAAGAGATTTTCCAGGAGTTACAGAGATTGGATTTTTTATCATAACTTGGTCTACCGTTTGAATATTTGGTCTTGCTTGAATCAATCGGTCCTCACCGATAAAATCTTCAACAAACTGATTAGCCGGTTCAGCTAGTATATTATCCGGCGTATCAAATTGAACAACACGACCATTTTGCATAATCACAATGCGGTCAGCCAGCTTTAAAGCTTCATCCATGTCATGGGTAACAAAAATAAACGTTTTTCCCATCTCTTCTTGTAATTCTTTCACTAATTCTTGTAAAGCATCTCTAGTAATAGGATCTAGTGCTCCAAAAGGTTCATCCATTAATATAACATCTTGGTTCGCAGCCAAAGCACGAATAACACCAATTCTTTGTTGCTGTCCACCAGAAAGTTCTGCTGGGTAACGTTCCAAAAAGTCTTTTGGTAAATCTACTTTTTCAAGTAGTCGTTCAGCTGATTCTCGTTGTTTATCTTCAGACCACTTTAATAATTTAGGAACCATGACAATATTGTCATAAATTGTCATATGAGGCATTAACCCAATTTGTTGGATAACATAACCGATTTTACGTCTTAATTGAACAGGGTCTTTTTTCATAATATCTTCCCCATTAATTAAAATTTGTCCTGATGTCGGCTCAATCATACGATTGATCATTCGCATAGAAGTCGTTTTCCCACTTCCACTTGTACCGATAAACACAATAAATTCTCCATCATTAAATGTAAGGTTAATAGCGTCGACTGCTTTTTTCCCACCTTTATATACTTTTGAAACATCTTTAAATTCTATCAATACACTCACCTCTTTATATATTCTTTCTATTTTTTGACCATATGCAAAACTATTATCTCAAACATACTAACTCTAATCAAATTTGACGATTTTTGATTAATTTTTTCTCATAAAAAAAGATTTTGGAATTAGTATTCCAAAATCTTTCTTTAGCTAGCTTATGAGTTTATAGAATTGGAGAAAATAATCTAGAAAAAGTTTGTTTAAATTTCATCCATTTAGATTTATTATCAATGATTTCTTTTGTCAGTAGATAGCTTTTCTTCATATCTTCATAAAAGAAATTTTGCTGTTGCTGAGCAATCTTAGCATCATAGATAAAAACATTTACTTCAAAATTTAATTTAAAACTACGGATATCAAAATTAGCTGTTCCAATCGAACAGATATCTCCATCCACAACTACTGTTTTTGCATGTAAAAATCCATTATCGTAAATATATACTTCTGCACCAACTGCTGCCATAGCTTCAGCATAATACATGGTAGCCCGATAAATAAATGGATGATCTGGTTTATTCGGTATCATGATTTTAACATCAATCCCAGACATTATAGCAATTTGAATAGATTCCAATACTGAATCATCTGGAACAAAATAAGGCGTTTGAATAAAAACAGACTCTTTAGCCATACTGATCATCTTAATATAACCCTTTTTGATTTGCTCAAGATCTGAATCTGGGCCACTCGAAACGACTTGTACGTTCGTATGCCCTTTTTTATCAATTAAAGGGAAGAAATTTTCTTCATATTCCAATTTATGTTTAGGAACTGCTGCATTCCAATCCATTAAAAATCGACTTTGTAATGCAAGGACAGCATTTCCTTGAATTTTTAAATGGGTATCTCTCCAATAGCCAAATTTCTTATACTCGCCTAAATACTCATCTCCAACGTTGAAACCGCCAGTATACCCAATTTTCCCATCAATAATCACAATTTTACGGTGATTACGGTAGTTAAAACGTAAATTAATCAATGGAAATTTTGAACCGAAGAAAGGTTCAGCTTTGCCACCTAGTTTTTTTAATTTTTTAAAAAAACTAGGCTTTAACGATCGAGAACCTAAAGCATCATAGATAACTAGAACATCAACTCCAGCAGCTGCACGTTCTTCTAAGGCTTTAAGAACACGTTTTCCTATTTTATCGTTATGGATAATGTAATAGATCATATGGATGTGATGCTCCGCTTTAGAAATATCTTCTATTAAAGAATTAAATTTCTGTGCTCCATCAGTGAACAATTCAATTTTATTTCCTTTAGTTAAAATTGATTCGTCACTTTCTAAAAATAAACTTGCCATTTCTTTTGCGTTTTCAGTAGCTTGTTTAGCAGATAATAAATTTTCATCCTCTGCTAACATTTCTTTTTGAGCTTGTACGAGCTCTGGCATTCCTATATTTTCTTGAGACTTGATATCAAATATCTTTTCACGGGTCAATTTTTTCCCAATAAACAAATAAAAAATGAATCCAATTCCTGGTAAAAGAATCAATACAAGCAACCATGCCCAAGTAGCAGCAATATCTCGTTTCTCACGAAAAACCGTAATGACAGCAAAAACGATATTTAAAAAGAAAAAACCCAAAAGTATGTATGTGATAATCTGCATCGACGTATTCCTCTCCAACTTTATTATTAGTCAATCTTACTACTTCCCTAATTTTTTAGCTACTACAAACTAGCGAACTGCAGGAATTCATTACCAAAAAAGAGATTGGGCAGCTGCCACAATCTCTCACTTATTTATCCTTAAAAAAAATGGTTAATGTTTACTTTTTGGTAAAAACAACATTGGAGTCGTTTTAGCTATGATGATTAATACAACGCTTGTTACTATTCCAGTAACGAGTGCACTTCCACCGTTCGCAATAAATGAATACCAAATAGGATTCATTCCTTCTGGAGCATAACTTCCCCAAAAATAATACCCTGCAATAAAGTGCCAGAAGAAACGAGCTGCTGTTCCTAATATCGTTCCAAAGACAATTAATTGATATTGCTTTAGTTTTTTATTTTCTTTAAAAGATCGTTGGATAGGTCTGCTTACCAGACCTGCAAAACCAACAAAAGCAAAAGCAACAAAATATTCTATAAATCCTTGTAATGGATGCAATATACTAGCGTTTCCAACTAAGAAATGCAATACTCCCCATAAAAATCCTGATGCAGACGCTGCTATAAAACCATACCTAAATGCAAACAACGTTAACGGAATCATCCCTAACGAAATTGTAAATCCTGTTCCAATATTGGTTGGAATCAAAGATAACACAATTGCTAAAGCGGCAACTATCGTCCCTTCTATCCAAACACGTAACCTCATACTACTCAAAAAAAACTCCTCCTTCATGTGTTGAACAGTGCCACACATCAAAGGAGGAGTCCGAATAATCATTTTAACACTATTATTTCGTCCCCGTCACAATCCCTACGCTCGTACTAACGAACAGGTTCCAAGGGTTAGAATCTATTGATTCAATCTCAGCTTTTTACAGCACCCCTTTGTGATGGTTGTTCATTCAATTTTACTTCCATATAATATAGTACAATTATACTGATTTTTTGTCAATATACGATTTGATGATTCAACTATTAAGCAGATTAAACTAGACTGCCCTCAAGTATTTTTGAGTAAACAAACTTATACCCATCTGCTTCCTTTACTTTCTTTTTGGTATCTTTGAATCCTGATTTTAAATACATCATTTGTCCACTGATGTTATCGTAATCAATCAACAAAACAATCTCATTAATAGAAGAAAATCGCTCTTCTATATACTCCGGTAATTTTTCCATTGAAGCTTTTCCATATCCTTGCTTTTGATACCGTTTATCGACCGAATGGGCTTTTAAAAGAATAGCATTGGGATTTGAGACATAGTTTAATACCGAATTTCCTGTTTGAAGGATAAAGAAACCTACCATCGTATCTTGGTCTAAGATCAAGATAGGGTATTTTTCATTTTCATGTAAACTTTCAGTCATACCGACCATAGGCATCACTGTGTAAGGATTTTTTTCTATTATATAATCTTCTATCATAGAAACATCGCCTACTGTTGCTTCTCTTAGTATAATATTTTCCATCCTATTCATACACTAACCTCCACTGATTTATTGTATTAAACCTCTTTATAAGCCTACCTTACCTGTCCCCATCCCATTCAGCATAAAATTCTGATAAATAGTGTTCCATAAAAGCATGTCTTTGTTCTGCTAACTTTTTCCCAGGAGTTGTATTCATTTCTTCCCTTAGTTTTAACAATTTTTCATAAAAATGCATAATAGCTGTATCTTCTCCAGAACGATAATCTTCTATAGTAAGATGTTCACGTGGTTTTTTTTCCGGATCATGTATCAATCGATTTTTTGAACCTGAATAGGCCATTGTTCTAGCGATCCCAATTGCTCCTATTGCATCCAATCTATCTGCATCTTGAATAATTTTTCCTTCTATTGAAGTCAATTTAGTTTTATTTGTCCCACCTTTGTATGACATGTGAAGAATGATATCCATTATTTGTTCTGTTTCTTCTTCAGTTATAGGATGAGTTGAAAGCCAACTTCTAACTTTCTTCTCCCCATCAGCTTCTGTTTTATTCATTTTTTCATCAGCCACATCATGTAAAAGAGCCGCCATCTCGCAAATAAAGAAATTTATTTCTTTACGTTCTTGTTTTGCAATACTTTTTGCTAAATTTCTGACTCGATGAATATGCCACCAATCATGACCGCTAGCATCATCTTTTAATAATTTATATACATAGTCTTCTGTATGTTCAATAATTTTTTTTTGTAAATCTGTTAACATTTTTTCCACCTCATTTGTACTCTTCCAGCACTTCAAAATAAGTCTATCAATCCCACTAAAAAACCACAAGTTATATGTCAATTTTTATATCTTATTTTTTATCTTTTTTTACAAGAAACCTAAAAAGAAAACGCTTTTAAAAACTTTTTTTATTTTTTTTATTCCCCCTCTCAGGTCTGTCGTCAAGGTAAAACAACGGTATTAAAGCTTATTTTTGAAAATGGTTTTGTTTTTCATTTTTTTTTATTCATGTTACACTGATTATTGTGCTTCATTTTAAAAGTTTTTTTTTAATGAATAGATGTCGATTTTTCTTAAACATTTTTCAAAGAAATCAGCCATTTTACGAATGGTTTCTATAACAATTTATGTTTTGATTCTATCCTTATCAGATTGTACTTTATTCATTTTGATTCACTAGTTGACATTCATAAATAAAAAAAGGAAGGGGATGTTATTTTTGTCAAAAATAACTATTGAAAATGTTACAAAAGTTTTTGGTAAAAGAACAACACAAGCCTTAGAGTTGTTAAACCAACAAAAATCTAAGCAAGAAATCTTTAAAGAAACTGGGGCCACTGTAGGAGTAAACAACGTTAGCTTTACAGTTGAAGAAGGTGAAATTTTTGTCATCATGGGATTATCAGGTAGTGGAAAGTCTACTCTTGTCCGCATGTTTAATCGTTTAATCGATCCTACTAAAGGAAATATTTACATCGATGATAAAAATTTATCTACTATGGATAAAAAAGCCTTGCGCCAAGTCAGAAGAGAAAAATTAAGTATGGTTTTCCAAAACTTTGGTCTCTTCCCTCACCGTACGATTTTAGAAAACACTGAATATGGATTAGAAATTCAAGGTGTTGATAAAGCTGTGAGACAACAAAAAGCTCAAAAAGCTTTAGAAAACGCTGGATTAGGCGATTATAAAGATCAATATCCTAGTCAATTATCAGGTGGAATGCAACAACGAGTTGGTCTTGCACGTGCTTTAGCGAATGATCCTGAGATTTTATTAATGGATGAAGCTTTCTCTGCGTTAGATCCTTTAATTCGTCGTGAAATGCAAGATGAATTAATTGAACTTCAAGCAAATGTTAAAAAAACGATTATCTTTATTACGCATGATTTAAATGAAGCTTTAAGAATCGGCGACAAAATTGCTTTAATGAAAGATGGTTCCATTGTGCAAATTGGTTCTCCTGAAGAAATATTGACTCATCCTGCAAATGACTACGTTGAAAAATTCGTTGAAGATGTGGATCGCTCTAAAGTATTAACTGCTGAAAACATCATGCAACGTCCTGAAACATTAAATATTAAAAACCATGGTCCTCGTTTTGCATTAGAACAAATGCGCAGTGAAGGAATCTCTAGTATGTTAGTTGTAGATAGCCAACGCAATCTTTTAGGCTATATTACAGCTGAAGATGCTTCGGAAGCACGTAAGAAAAATATTCAAACAATTGAAAGTATCCTTAAAGTCGATATCCCAACTGTTACAAGAACAACTTCCATGAACGATATCTTCTCTGTTATTCATGATTCAACTACTCCGGTAGCAGTTGTGGATGAAGGAAAATTAGTAGGTATTATTGTCAGAGGTGCTGTAATAGCCGCTCTTGCAGGAGAAAGTGAGGTGCTGCAAAATGTTTAATTTATTAGATATTATTCCAGAATTACCTGTAGCTGATGCAATAGAAAGTTTCACAAGTTGGATAACAGATACTTTTGCATTTTTGTTTGACCCTATACAAAAATATTCTGAGATTGCTATGGAATTTGTAACAGACACTTTATTACTACTTCCACCCATTTTATTTATTTTGATTATTGCTGTGATCGCCTTTTTCTCTTCAAAAAAGAAATTTGGCTTAGCAACATTTTCAATCATTGGGCTTTGGTTCATCTATAATCAAGGACTTTGGGAAGAGTTAATGAGCACTTTAACACTAGTACTAGTTGCTAGTTTATTATCAATTGTTATTGGAGTTCCATTTGGTATTTTAATGGCTAAAAGTAAAATAGCGAATACCATTATTGCTCCTATACTGGATTTTATGCAAACAATGCCGGCTTTTGTTTATTTAATACCCGCAGTTGCCTTCTTTGGGATTGGTATGGTTCCAGGAGTGTTTGCCTCATTGATTTTTGCAATTCCACCGACTGTTCGTTTTACAAATCTAGGAATCAGACAAGTCTCAGCTGAATTAGTTGAAGCATCAGAATCTTTTGGTAGCACTGGTGCTCAAAAGTTATTCAAAGTAGAACTTCCATTAGCTAAGTCAACAATCATGGCTGGTATCAACCAAACTGTTATGTTAGCTCTATCAATGGTCGTTATCGCTTCTATGATCGGTGCTCCTGGTCTTGGAAGAGAAGTTCTTTCTTCTCTGCAACGTGCACAAATCGGTACAGGTTTTGTATCTGGTTTAGGTTTAGTTGTTCTAGCGATTATCATTGATCGTTTAACACAAAAATTAAATAAAAAATAATTGAATGTTATTTTAAAAAAAAAAAAGGAGATGGATTAGTTATGAAAAAATTAAACTGGAAACATTTAGGCCTCACAGCAGGTTTAGGATTATCATTAGCTGCAGCAGGTTGTGCAACAGAAAAATCTTCAACAGAGGATACATCTGTTGGTAAAGGACAAGAAATTGAATTAGCTTATGTAGAATGGGATACTGAAGTCGCTTCTACTCACGTGATCGGTAAAGTTTTAGAAGATTTAGGTTATAATGTAAAATTAACACCTTTAGATAACGCTGTAATGTGGCAAGCCGTAGCAAGCGGTGACGCTGACGCTATGGTAGCTGCATGGCTGCCAGCCACTCATGGTTCTCAATTTGAAGAATATGGCGACCAAATGGTTAACCTTGGAACGAACTTAGAAGGCGCATTAGTTGGTTTAGTTGTTCCTGAATACATGGATGTAGATTCTATCGCAGACCTTACTGATGAAGCTGAAATGAGCATCACAGGTATCGAACCCGGTGCTGGTGTTGTTGCTGCAACTGAAACAGCCTTAGAAGATTACGATAATTTAAGTGATTGGGAACTTGAGACTTCTTCATCTGGTGCAATGACTGTTGAATTAGGTCAAGCTATTCAAAATGAAGAAGAAATTGTTATTACTGGTTGGTCTCCACACTGGATGTTCGCCACTTATGGCTTGAAATATCTTGAAGATCCTGAAGGTTCATTTGGTGAAGCAGAAACGATCAACACTATGGCTCGTGAAGGTTTAGAAGAAGATATGCCAGAAGCTTATCAAATTTTAGATCAATTTAACTGGACAACTGAGGAAATGGAAAGCATTATGCTAGATATTTCTGAAGGAGAAGATCCTGAAGATGCAGCTGAAGCCTGGATTGAAGAAAATCCTG
>NZ_JBEMBC010000080.1:0-12830 GCF_040274425.1 Carnobacterium sp. | reverse complement strand
ATGGGTATAAATGGAAATGCTAATAAACTGATTGCACAAATAACAGCCATTATAAAAGAATAAATTGTTTTAATAAAGAATATGGAAGCTACCTTCGTCAAATTATTCACTACTCGACGGCCTTCAAATAAAACAGCTGGCAAGGAGGTAAAGTCAGATTCTAGTAGTACAAGATTAGCAATTTGTCTTGTTGCACTGTCTCCTTCAGCCATTGCAATGCTACAGTCTGCTTCTCTTAAAGCTAAGATATCGTTCACACCATCGCCGGTCATAGCTACTGTGTGTCCATTATCTTTTAATTCTTTAACCAACAGTCTCTTTTGTTGAGGAGACACTCGTCCAAATACAGTATATTGGTGAACAGCTCTACGTACTTCTGCTTCTTCCGTTAATTTAGACAAATCTATATATTTGTCATAATTTTCAAGCCCAGCCTGCTTAGCAACTGTTGAAACAGTCAGTGGATTATCACCAGAAATAATTTTCAAATCAATACCTTGTTTTTTTAAATAGTCGAGTGTTTGATTGGCATTTTTTCTAATTGGATCCCTTAACTCAATAATAGCCATTGGCGAAGGATTTTTTAAGGCAGGGTATTTGTCTGACTCCATTTCTGTTTTACCAAACATTAAAACACGATTGCCTCTCTCTTGAGCACGTAGAACAGCCTCCGGCATATCTTCATCAACTGTAATAATTCTTTCGGGAGCTCCTATTACAAACGTTCCTTGATTTTCAAATGTGATAGCTCCCCACTTTTTTTCAGATGAAAAAGGAAAAACCTTTTTTATATCATAAATTTGTTCCTTATTAAAATGCTTGCGGAGTGCTTGCATGGTGTTGTTGTTGTCTTCACTTGCAGAAATATAATTACCAATCAAATGGTTTAATTCAGTTAGGTCCATCCCATTCAATGCACTTACCTGCTGAACTTTCATTTTTCCTTCAGTGATGGTTCCAGTTTTGTCCAAGCAAAGCACGTCAACATGTGCCAGCATTTCTATAGAATGCATTTCTTGGACCAGTATCTTTTTCTTACCGAGGGTAATTACAGCTGTAGCTAACGATAAGACAATAAGCAATGCTAGGCCTTTAGGCAACATTCCAAGTAGAGCCGCAGTCGATGAAATGACCGCAATAGACATACTATCTCCACGTACAACATAGGCTTCAATAAATAGAATAATACCGATAGGAATAATGATATAACTTGTAAACTTAGCAATTTTTCGAATAGCACCTAATAATTCAGATTGCACTGGTTTGTGTGTTTTCACTTCATTAACCAATTGATTCCCATAATTATCTTTTCCAACATGATGAACTTGTGCGTAGCATTTCCCACTTGAAATGAAACTACCTGACAGTAATTCATCACCTACTTCTTTCTCAACTAAATCTGATTCCCCTGTTAAAAGAGACTCATTAGCCTCTACCTTATCCTTTATAACTATAGCATCAGCTGGAATCTGTTCGCCGGCACTCAGTATTAAAATATCATCTAATACAATGTCTTCAGAATCAATCAGCTTGTTTACGCCATCCCTAACTACTGTTACTTGAGCTTTCGTAACAATTGACAGCTGTTCCACCATATTTCTTGCTCGTATCTCAATTGTAATCCCAATAAGAACGTTCATAATAATAATAAGAATAAAGAACATATTAGAGAAAGCACCAACTAAAGATAAAGAAATCGCAATACTAAAATTGAGCATATTAAACAACGTAAATAAGTTATCCTTAATAATTTGAGTATTTGTCTTAGTAACTTTTGTTGTAAATTGATTCGTTTGTCCCTGACTTTCACGTATTTCTACCTCTTTGTAACTTAAACCTTTTAATTGTTTGTTTGGCAAACTGCCCATAATAAAAATAACTCCTTATTTATTTTGAACTAATCTAATGTTAGCTTTATATCTTTTAGCAGTATACCTGAAACCAAATATATGTTGCAAATTGTTACCAGCGTCAGTTACGGTGTCTGTAATTTGAATAATCAAGTATTCCCATAAGAAATACAGAATAAAAAAAGAATCAAAAGCAATAAAAATAAAGAAGTATCTCATTGAAGACACCTACGATGATAGTGAATGAACTATGAATTATTCAAACTAGTTTGTACCATTTCAGTTATCTTAATAGCTAAATGTAGGTTTAGCTTTTAGCATCTATGTTATTATGAAGTCAGTTGTTGCCTTATATAAGATATGTAAATAAAAAAATATTTATGCTATTAATGTTCATTTTTTATTGCTTCTAATTTTTTATTGCTTCTAATTCTTTATAAAACTCAATCTTATTTGAATACAGCTATACAACTATATTAAACAAACTAACTTAAGAAGGAGATTTCCATGTATTATTTTAAACATTCTAAACTATTTTTATGGACGCTTTGGCTTTTAGCCTTAGTCCTCATTATTTACTTTTCAACTCAAATCAGCTTTCTTTTCCAGCCAATAATTGTTTTATTTTCGACACTATTCATTCCAATCCTAAGTGCAGGTTTTTTATTTTACTTATTAAATCCATTAATCAGTGTCATGCAAAAATTAAAAATCCAACGTAGTTACGCTATTATCTTAGTCATGGTTTTTTTTCTTAGTGTATCCACTATTTTTGCTATTAAAACTTTTCCACTCCTAATGGATCAGCTATCCGATTTAGTGGCTAACATTCCTACTATTCTCTCGGATATTGATATTCAAACTAAAGATTTTGCCTTATTTCCTGCATTAGATAATATTAATTTAGAAGAAACTTTGAAGCAATTAAATATTTCTCTTGATACTTTTGCAAAAACAATTTTAAGTAGCTTCACAACTAGCTTTAGTTCAATAATTGCCGGAGTTGCAAACTTAACAGTTGTTTTGTTCACGGTACCTATTATACTGTTCTATATGTTCCATGACGGTGAAAAATTACAACTATCTATTACACATTTATTTCCTGATAAATATAAAAAACATATATTTGAATTGTTACATCAAACAAATGAAGTTATTACTGCTTATATCAGCGGAAAAGGCTTAGCAAGTATTGTAGTCGCTGTCTTAATTTATTTTGGACTTTTAATGATTGGACTTCCTTACACTTTATTATTAGCGATTGTTAATGGGTTCACCAATCTTATTCCTTATATTGGTCCCTTTATTGGCGCTGTACCCGCAGTCATTGTTGGACTAACTATTTCACCGACAGCAGCTTTATTGGTCATCCTGGTCATACTAATTGTTCAACAACTAGATGCTAATTTATTGACACCAAAATTTGTTGGAAAATCATTAGCTATTCACCCATTAACAATTATTATCATTTTATTAGTTGCAGGAAAGATGCTTGGAATTGTTGGAATTATTTTTGGTGTTCCCGCTTTTGCTGTATTTAAAACAATAGTTGTTTATATTCGAAACACAAGATTATCAATAGAAAAGCTATAGTGATTGGTTTTTTAAGATAATATTCACATTTTAAAAAATATAATAAAATTTCAAAAAAGTAACCACTCTAAAATAACTATAATTCATATTTTTCAATCAATTTTCATTTACTTTAACCAGTACTTATAAGACCCTCATATTTTTGGTTTTATAGGAACTAATACTCATAGTCAATACTCTTAAGTTTTGACTATATAAAATACATCTTTAAATATATATAGATAAGATGGTAGATTTAACTTTGAATAATATTTAAGACGGTTCCATAAAAACATATTTTCTGCTTACACGAATAAGCTCTACATAGAAATAACTGTAGAGCCTTTTGGCTATTTGCCCCATAACTCTAACAAATCTATTGTATCGCTATTTGGTCGTAATTCTTTTGTCTTATTAAAATGAACTTGAACAGTTATAGGCATAGCCATTGCTGTTCCCGTAATTATACAAACACCTGGAGACAAAAGAGGAATATTTTGACGGGAGACTCTATCTAATGTAGAAATTGTATTATTGAGTATAGCTAAATCTTTTTCATTAACTAAACGATGTATGAAGAAGTTATGCGCTTGAGATAAGATAGTAGACGAAATATCTGCCGGTCGTTGACTAGATATGGTCAAAAAATATGAGAACTTCCTTCCTTCTTTTATTATCTCTTCAAATAACTCTAACCGGTAATCTTTCCAACTTTCACTTTCCCTACTTGACTGAGAAGAAAGAATATTGTGAGCCTCATCTATAATTAGATGAAAGGAAGATTTCTCATTAATTTTTTTTGCGTTCTCGAAAGTTAATTTTGCTAATAGTAAAGGAACCATCTTTTTAATTTCTACATTACATTCACGTAGTGATATAATATGTAGCAGTTTGTCCTTACTACCTGCTACAAAACTTTCTTCATTCGTAACATGTAGAACTCTTTTCCATTGTTCTTTTTCTGATTCAATGCGATTAATTATGGGCGAAATATAAGAAAAATCCACTCTATGATATATGATGTCACTAATAATTCTTAATTTAGCTCTTAGTTCAAATTCGTCAAAAAAATCTAACTCCTGGTGATTTAATTGTAAATAATTAAATATGGAATCAATCTTTAATTCCTCTCGCTGTACACTAGTCAAACCGTTAGCTTTTATAAACCCATTGTTAGCAGAGGACGGAGACGCATAAACATACTTTTTCTCATTTTTATCGAATATATATATTGAATTGATTTTTTCTAAAAGATCGTCCTCGTTGGGGAATGTTGGAATTAATGTAGATAAAATATCTCTCAAAAAGTCTAACAATATGCTGCTTGGTTCGCTTTGAAGTACTTTTAGAATAATACTACTGATCCAATTCGATAATGAATCCGGAATACTATCGTAGTTATTCCAACTGCTTATGACTCGCTTTATAAAAGGTTTTTGAGTTTGTTCTGTTGCTCTAAAAAGCATCGATATAATGTCGGGATCCATCAAGAAATTCCTTTTTATAGGAAGACGACTATCTGTGATTCTTTGAGTTGATAACTTATAAACATGCTTTTGAGTTGGGACCAATCCGAAACTTGCTGCTCCTGTATATTCTCCATTAAAGTCAATTACTAAAAAAGTACTCTTATTTACAATTCTACCGAAGTCTATTTTTGAAAAAAGACTGGTATATAATTGGTGTAGTGTGTTGGATTTACCGCTCCCGGTATTTCCGAATATACCAATGTGAGAGGCAAAAAAGTCATTGATAGGTAGGTTAATGCGAATATTCTCATTTACTGTATTCCCTATTGAAATACTTTCTGTTTTCTCATCAAATAAAGAAGAATAATTATTAATGTAAATTTGATTTATCACATCTGGGTCCGGTATTGTTGCTAAATTTCCAATCATGGGGATATATTTACTTCCTGATATAAAAACTTTATTTTCTATATAACCAACTATTTGAGTATCAATATTTCTGACAATGGAGTTCTTTTGATAGCGGGAATCATGGAATAGTTTTTTTGCAATATCTGTGCTTAACTGGTGATCAATAATAGACTCAGAAATCACTTTTCCAATTATTTTAGTAAAACCTTGATTTATTACTACGAACGAATTGACGGTTATATTTTTAATAACTTTACCATTATGGATAATAGTAGGATCATTCATATAGTCAAAGGCAGCAATTATACATGTTAATCCATCAACTTTAGTCACAAATCCAATCTGGGGAGCAAAACCATCAAATTTTTTCATTGATCTCTCCTATACTTCAGTATATTGTTGAAAGCCCTGAAGCTTATCACTGCGCTATAGAACAACTCAATACCTTCTTGTTCGGTGGCATATAAGTGTTGTACAATCGGATTTCCTAAAATGGTTTTCACAATCCCTGAGGCCTCAATTGCAATTTCTTCTAGAAGAGTCATCTCTTCTAAAGTATTTCGTAGTGATTGTATATCCTCTTCTAAATATTCTTCACTTAGTTCATTTTGAGATAAGAACTCAAGAATATCAGAATGGTTTCCTTTAATTTCCTCTCCATACAAGGCTGTATATTCCAAAATCCCCTTATAATCTTGAAATGACTTTATAGTAGAAGGGGAAATAAAAGATACATTAATGGGTACGGTTCTATCCGTATAATCCAAAACATTTAAGATATTGTCTTTGTCGTTGTCCTTGTAACATACAATGTATACTAGTAACCCAGGATTAGTAAAAGCACGTTTTAATTCTGTACGTAAATGTTCATCTGCAAAAGAGAAGCCAAAAACGACTAAAATAGAATCCTTTTTTTCTAGTGTCTCTTTCATATAACGGATCATACTATAGTAGTGATTGCTAAATACTGTATTTTTAAATTTATCTTTAGTAGGCATAACTATTTGAAGGTTATTCGCCTTATCAATGAATTTTTCATCTATTTTTATAGAATCAAATAATGTTGTTTTATTCTCTAACCTCTCAAGATATAAATGGCACTCTATCCCCGTAATGTGTCTCTTTATATAATCTCTTTGCTTTTCCTCACTATAGTCATCGTAGTTCTCATTCAAAATATCATGAGCTAATCTTTTAAAATCTTCAAAATAGTCTAAATCGTTATCTATCAGTATTTTATTGTTGCTATCCAATGACCAGTTTGCTGATCCATGTAATTTAATGAGATTAAAAGTGGGCGTTTCCATATAGTAGTTATCATATAACCCAGAATGAGCTGTAGTTTTGTTATAGTTATCAGAGTCAATGTATCTCCTAAAGTACCCCTCTGCCCCATCATTCAATGAAATTCTATTATTCTTCTCTAGATACAAATCAAAGGCTTTTTCCAAAAACAAGTCATAATTTGTAGTAAATACATTTACTCGAATTGGATTTATTTTACTATTCCTTAAAAACATATAATTAGAAATAATATTTATTAACGCTGTATATTGTTCTAGTATAGTATTCATCAAAGGCGTACTCTCTTTATCTTCTTTGCGGGATATTAAAGAATAGTTATCACAGACAGATAATATTAAAAAGAATAGGATTAATAACTTTTTCAGTTTTTCTTTCTTAGTGCTATCTAAATTAGAGTTTCCAATATCGGTAATCAAATTTTCCATATTATTAAGGGTGGAAAAGTATGGAGCGGAAGCTCCCGCACCTAATAAAAAATTTACGTTCTTGCTGACTAGTAAATCTTGTAGGATTTTGAGATCATGTTCAGAAAAATTCAAATCATCCATAGAGATTGCCTCCTTATTATTCCCTTACATTTTTAATTGAATTACTTCCTGAGAAAACGGAGCACCTTTTGCAGTTCCTCCCGCTCAGTCATGCTCTTTTCCGACACATTCTCCTCGAAGATTTTCTTGGCTCCCGCCTTTTTTAAAGCCTCAATTTGCCGGTCCAGATTTTGGTCCGTGGTGGATACTCGCGCATAGCCTATCCTTATCTTTTTCGCCCTCTTTCCCAAACGATATATTCGACATTCTAAACCTGCATTAAGAACGCTAGAAAATCAACATGTTGTATATATCAATTTTGGGTACACTCTAAATAGACAAGTCTATTTCTATAATTTAGCTGAGTACTGCGGACGATTTTTATCAGCATTGGTATAAATTAGCTGCAATAATCAACCGGTATTTGGAAGCTGGTCAAGAGTGATACTCAATTGGTTAGATTTTTCGACTTTCTTAATTTAGAATTCAACGTATCAAAAAAGAGTAGAAGCTGATTTCAGCAACTGCTTTTTTTCAAATCTGGTTTCTTTCATTCATCCCTACGCGAGTCATTATCTAAGGGTTATTTAACCACTTCGTATAAGTATGGAACTGGGATATATTTAGTGTCATTTTTGTGGCGTAGATATTACTTCCTTAAATTAAGCTTGCACGATCTAATAATTCATATTGTTGCGATTAGTTATCCTATCTCCAACATTTTAATAATTAGGATTCACAATCTATTACCAAAATGTTTTACTTTTCCGGTAACCACAAATATGTTTTTCCATCTCTTATTAATAGTTGAATATCTTCCTGGTAAAGATTAAGCTCTTCAGTATCATACTCAATCTTAGCCAGTGTCATTTGGTGTTTAACTTTATCAATTAGTTCCTCTTCCAATTTCAAATAACGCCATTCATCTTTAATAAGTCCTGTAACATTTGCAAAAACACCTTCAATACCTTGCTTTTTACGTTTACTAGTATCTACATCAATCGCATATTTTTCAATTTGATTATTTTGCCATACTATCAATTTATCATCTGTTTTTAGAGATTGTTCTTCATAAGTATAAAATAATGAAAAACTACTTTCCTGTGATAATTTTCCATTTCCAAATATAAGAGTCAATTTCCCTATTTTTTGTAAAACTCCTAACAGTGTATTTTGGAAAAAAATTAAGCTTTCAAAATCATTAACATTTGTTAAATATTCATCGTAATTAGTATGCGATTGTTTTTGAATTTTTTCTTCTATTTCTAAATTGACCTGCTCTAATAATTGAGTTGTTCGTTCTTGCAATTGTTGTAAATGTATAAGCTTGTTATTACGGATAGTATCATCTTCAAAAATTTCCTTACTAAATTTAGATATATCACGAACATTAACCACTAGAGAACGAACATGACTTTTAAATTCACGTTTTTGGTAATCACTTATTTCACTAATTGACTTGTTCATATCTTCAAGCTTTGAATTCACTTCAGACATATAGTACTGACCAACAATAAGTGAAGCAACGTTCATAATATTTGCCGTTACTGATGTTGCCA
Organism: Carnobacterium sp.; assembly: GCF_040274425.1. Lineage (NCBI taxonomy): Bacteria > Bacillati > Bacillota > Bacilli > Lactobacillales > Carnobacteriaceae > Carnobacterium > Carnobacterium sp. The sequence goes on along the minus strand of NZ_JBEMBC010000080.1, from coordinate 4,137 downwards.
TTTTTGTAGTTTTTGTTACTTCTTTAGTCGCCTTTGGATCGATTTTCACTAAGTTAGCATGTTCTTTTACTCCTTTACTACCCTGAGTAAATGCTCGTCTAGCATTTTCCATGTTTTTTGATTTTGCAAGTTCACCGCCACTTTTGAGAATCACTTGATAAAAATCGCCTGTCAATTTTGTTGTTGTAGTCGTATTTACTGTCTGCGTTTTGCCTAACGCATTAACAATAGCTGGACTCAGTGATGAAAGGCTTGAAATTATATTCGTGTTTGTTATCTCATGTAGAAGATTTTCTTTCACTTTAACATTACTTGGTAATTTTTCTACTGGAATAATTGGCGTATCTACTGTTTCTGGTTTATTTAAGGACTGTGCCATTAACTCAATATTTGACTCTTCTGGGCTGTTATCACCATTTTCTATGTCACTTGCGTTCTTTTTTTGCAACAGCAAAAAAACAAAAAAGATTATAAGTAAAATACCCACAACAATACTCGTAATAATAAAAATATTATCCATTAGTTAATCTCCTAATTTACCTATTCTTGAATTTTTTATTCGTTAGTAATGTAGATATTTGCCTACTTTTTAATTCTGTAATATAAATCTCTTTGTATACCTTTCATCAGTCTGCTCGATATACATTATGAAGAGTTAATCCTTTATCATTTTTCCAACTATCCCAGCCATTATAACTACCTTTAACGATTACATCTACAGCAGTAGATGGGCTATTAAATAAATGATCTTCAGTAAATATTCCATTTGGATCAATGATACCTATTTTTGTTAAATCTTCTAATAGATGGTTCATTCTAAATCCTTTTGTTTCTTCTCGTGGTGAAATTACTGACCCTTTTAATACAACAAATCCTTCATTTGTGTAAATACCTTTAGCATTACTTTCTCGATAGGTAGTATAAAAAATTTGGTTCGTGTTTATTTCAGTCTCAATATTAGAAACCAATTCTGTGAATATTGGATAACCTAAAGAGGTAAGCAATATATTGATAGTTTCCATTAGATCTGTTAAATCAGCTTCTCTGGCTTCTGTGACAGGAGATCGAGTAGGAATATTTTGATTGATAAAATAACGTTTAGCTAAATTAGCCTTTATGTACGCCGAATGTTCTAAAAATTTTATATCTGCTTTATTCAGTTGCCATCTTTGGTTGCTTGAAATAAAAATGATAGCTACTTCCCAAAAATCTTTTTCCTTATTATGCTGTTTTAATCGTTCTTTGATGGTTTCACTTTCTCCAATATACGCTTCGATTGCTTTTTCATCATCGTTCATGTCTTTAGCAAATAAAAAATATAGACCGCTCGATTCTAATTCTGATCTTGTTTGTAATACAGTCTCAAGCTCTTTTCGTGGAATTAGCATTGCTTCAATAATACTGTTAGTAACTTCAGCTATTCTAAATCCTCGGGTATCACCAGTTGGATAAAACATTTGGATAGTTATTGGTCTTTTTTCCATTTCATGATCCTCCTAATTGACTTTACATTCATATTACCATCTTTTGAATAGAGACAGTAATTAAAAAATGTGATTTTAATTACTTTTATCAGCAAATATACCAATGTTCTTAATATACTCAACTGTATTTTATCTTATAAAATACAAAAAGCTAATACAGGAATTTAAAAACAACCATCGGTATAAAATTAAAAGAAGTCCTGGTCTAAGAGTTAAACGTAGACTAGGACTTCTTTTAGTTGTTATTTTTTGATTTAAAAGAACTGAATGTTCTAATCAAAGTGTAATACCTACTTAATTTACACTGTTTTGAATGAATTCCTATATCCTTTGACATAGTTCTCTTAGCTCATTCTGGAAAGATTACTTATTAAAAATCTTTGGACCTTTTCGCATGTTCTTAAGATCATTTTTTGGCGTGTTGGTTTGTTTAGATTTTCCGCCACCTTCTTGTTTCTTTTTAATTAGCTCTAACATTTTCTCTTTTGAATTCACTTATCACACCACCTTGTTAGTGTAACACTAAATACTTTCAGTGAGATAAAAAGAATAATGACTACATTAATATAATGATTCTTTCTCCATGCTAGTGAGTTCTTAGAAATGATTGATACATTCTCAAGACAACACTATTTACTAAATTCATTATTTTTTTCTATATCCTTTGCCCACCATAACAATATCTGGTTTTACATTCTTCATTAAATCATACAGGATAAACTGCGAAGTAACAAACAAATTTTTGTTTGTTGAGCAGATAATTTCTCCAAGGAATGTCCATTATTCTATTAAAATGAAATTTGATATCACGGTCAGAAAAAGCATCAGGGAAATTAGTAAGCTCTTCATATAGTACAGTATTATCTAACTATTTTTTACAAAACGTCCCAGGTTTTCTAGTGTGGAATTCAACCCTTCAAAATAATCTTCCTTTTTGATATCTTCAGGAACATTTCCAGCGGTAATCGTTACTTTTATGCCTAGATCTACTTCTTCAAAGTACCAAGTCATCACCATATCCTCTACAAAGGCAGGATTATCTGAATTAAATACACCAGACTCTATAATTTTCTTATAGGGTATCAACTCGATAAAGGTACCTTATCCCAAATGATAAGTTCAATTCGCCCATCCTCAGAAGTAAACGTATATTTTGTAAAAGGATAACGGCTTTTTTTTCTAAACAAACCCACCGTATGACGTCGATCTCTTTGTTGTAATTCTACTAAATACATAGCGATCCCTCCTAGGGTGCTTCATGATCTGGTTTAGAATAACTTTATTTTAAATAAAAAAATATTGATGTTATCATAGAGATATGAGGAATCCTATACCAACTTATTCAATAAAGAATCTCTTCTATCTCAAACTTATTGTATTAGAAACCCACTTCAATGCTACTATATCTGCTCATTTTAAAAAAATAAAAATACCTTAACATATCCATGATTCTTCTTTTTCTAAAAAAATTGTTAATTTAGGAGGACTTTATGAAAAATTTTGTTACACAAACATGGTTATTAGAAAATTGTTCAAATAATGACTTAATCTTACTTGATGCCCGTGCAGAATTAAATGATCCGAAGGCCGGATATAATCAATATAAAACAGGGCATATCAAAAGAGCGCAATTCGTCTCTTTAGAAGATACAATGACCGGAAAAGTTAGCGAGCATGGTGGTCGGCATCCTTTGCCGGATATGGAAGTATTTATTAAGGAAATGAAGCAGCTGGGTATTTCTGATTCTTCTACAGTAATCATTTATGATAACGGGGATCTGGCAATGGCAGGCAGATTATGGTGGTTGTTAAGATACGCTGGTAAAGATAAGGTATTTTTATTAGAAGGCGGTATAAAACATTGGGTCGATAATGGGTTAGAACTTACTATAGTTTTTCCAGAGCCGCAAGCTTCTGGGGATTTAAGATTGAATTTAAATGAATCCATGATTGCAGAACACTCTGAAGTAAAAGCTGCTGTTGACTTAGATCAAACAGCAATAATCGATTCCAGAGCGTATGAACGGTATTCTGGACAAGTGGAACCCTTAGATAAATTGCCTGGACACATCCCCAGTGCTTTAAACTATCCTTGGATGGATTTAGTTGATGAAGGTACTATAATAGACAACAAAAATATAAACGAAAAGTTTAAATCTTTGGAAGAATATGAGGATATTATCGTTCACTGCGGATCTGGGATAACCGGGACAGTAAATGTGTTGTTTATGGAAGAAGCTGGATTGGAGCCAAGGTTGTACCTAGGAGGCTACAGTGATTGGGTCAGTTACGAAAACAGTCAAGTGGTAAAAGACTAAAAATTAGGAAAAACATTATCAGATTTTTATGCATAAAAAAAGAACTGCCATATAGACAGTTCTTTTTTGATACATAACGTAAAATTAACGTTTTGAGAATTGTGAAGCTTTACGCGCTTTTTTCAAACCTGGTTTCTTACGTTCAACCATACGTGGGTCACGAGTTAATAGACCTGCAGCTTTTAATGGGCCACGGAAGTCTGGATCAACTTCTAGCAATGCACGAGAGATACCATGACGGGCAGCTCCTGATTGACCAGTGAATCCTCCACCATTTACGTTTACATGTACGTCGTAGCTACCTAAAGTTTCTGTAAGAGCTAAAGGTTGTTTAA
>NZ_JBEMBC010000079.1:0-12838 GCF_040274425.1 Carnobacterium sp. | reverse complement strand
CACCAGAAACACCAGAAACACCAGAAACACCAGAAACACCAGAAACACCAGAAACACCAGAAACACCAGAAACACCAGAAACACCAATTAATGACAGTAGTATGGAAAATAATAGCCAAAGTACTGTTAATGTAGCTGAAGAAAGATTTTCTACCCCTGAGTTAGAAAGTAGAGTCCAAAAAGAAGTAGAAACCATTACAGAAGTAAAAGATGCGACAGAAATTGGTTTTGAAATAGATAGTTCAATCGAAGAAATTGACGAAATATATGATGAAAATTATATGTTTCCATCACAAGATCTTTTACTTCGGCCTGTAATGCTCGAACCGAATGCAATTGATGACTGGGTGCTAGAACAAGCCGAAATATTAAATGAAACTCTAGATGCATTTAATATCCATGCTCAAGTAATAGGTTGGACAATTGGGCCAGCAGTTACTCAATTTGAACTTCAATTAGGTCGTGGAGTAAAAGTTAACAAGATAACCAATCTGTCCGATGATTTAAAACTATCATTAGCTGCAAAGGATATTCGTATTGAAGCACCGATTCCAGGAAAAAGTTCAGTTGGAATTGAAATCCCTAATAAAAAATCAAGACCGGTCATGCTTTCAGAAGTTATGGAAAGTGTAGAGTTTAAAGAAAGTACTTCTCCTTTAACGGTAGCCATTGGAGTCAATATAGCAGGTGAAGCTGTTGTTTCTACTATTGATAAGATGCCACATGGATTGATTGCTGGAGCAACAGGTTCAGGTAAAAGTGTTTTCATCAATTCACTTTTAGTGAGTTTGCTGTATAAAGCTACACCAAGTGAAGTGAAATTGCTTTTAATTGATCCAAAAGCAGTTGAGTTAGCTCCTTATAATGAAATTCCTCATCTTCTTTCACCAGTCATTTCTGAACCTAAAGCAGCTAGTGAAGCTTTAAAATGGGCAGTAAACGAAATGGAAGAACGCTATCAAAAATTAGCTGCAGCAGGTGTCCGTAATATCCAACGATTTAATGAAAAAGCTGAAGAACATGAAGATTTTGGGTTGAAGATGCCTTATATTGTCATTGTCATTGATGAGCTGGCTGACTTGATGATGGTGGCTAGCAACGATGTACAAGATTCAATTGCTAGAATTACTCAAAAAGCTAGAGCAGCAGGAATTCATTTAATTGTTGCTACACAACGTCCAAGTGTGGATGTTATTACAGGAACTATAAAAAATAATATTCCGACTAGGGTAGCCTTTATGGTATCGAGTCAAGTTGATTCACGTACGATCTTAGACACAGGTGGAGCTGAAAAACTACTTGGAAGAGGAGATATGTTGTTCCAAGAAAATGGATCAGGACGCCCAATTCGTGTGCAAGGAACGTATGTTGAAAAAGAAATAGAGCGTATTGTTAAACATGTGAAAGACCAACGATCTGCAAATTATCTATTTGAACCGGAATCACTGATGATGAAATTAGAATCGGTCGAGGGAAAAGATGAATTATTTGAAGATGTCCTTCCTTTCATTGTTTCAGAAGGACAGGTTTCAGCATCTGCTCTCCAACGAAAATTTAAAATTGGATTTAATCGAGCAGCCAATTTAATTGAATCGCTAGAAAATGAAAATTTTATATCTGGTCACAAAGGATCAAAACCACGAGAAGTATTTTTAACAAAAGCTGACTACGAAGAAAAATTTTTATAAATTGCTAAACAAAAACTAAGAGAAGCTTCGTTTATTCTCTTGGTTTTTTGATTTTTATTTAAATTACACTTGTATTTAGTTCATATTCAAAAGATACTATTAAAAATCTATGTCAATTGTTTAATTGAATTCGTTGTCAATTGTTTATTCTGCCAAGAGTGAGAGGAAAATGAACATTTTAAGTGGGCTATTAAATTAATTCATGGTATACTAAATTCGTTGTAAATTTGTCTTTTCCAACAAGTAATAAGCGAATCATCTCATCTAATGGTGAAAAAATGATGATGGCTTATTTTATTGTATCGTTTTGTTTATTTAACTATAAATATTTAGATTGGTACAAGACACACTAAAAATAGTCACTTTCAAATACTACTATAAAAAAAGCGTAAGTATGAATATGGAGGAAATAAAGTAATGAATAAAGAAACAATTTATCATTTCGTTGGTATTAAAGGCTCAGGCATGAGCGCTCTAGCATTGATTTTGAACGATAAAGGATTTAAAGTTCAAGGCTCTGATATAGAAAAATATTTCTTTACCCAAAAAAATATTGAAGAAGCTAAAATTCCTATCTTAAACTTTAATAAAGAGAACATTCACCAAGGTTTAACTATTATTGCTGGAAATGCTTTTCCAGATACTCATGAAGAAATTGTTGCAGCAAATGAATTAGGCCTGACGGTTATTCGCTACCATGATTTTCTTGGACAATTTCTTGGACAATTTACCAGTGTAGCCGTGACAGGTTCGCATGGGAAAACAAGTACTACAGGATTATTGGCGCATGTTTTAAGTTCACTTAAAGAGACAAGTTACTTAATTGGAGATGGCACTGGCCATGGAGTCCCTGATGCAGAATTCTTTATTTTGGAAGCATGTGAATACCGTCGTCACTTTTTAGCCTATAGTCCAGATTATGCTATTATGACAAATATTGATTTTGACCATCCTGATTATTACAGCAGTATCAATGACGTATTTGATGCTTTCCAATCAATGGCTAATCAAGTGAAAAAAGCCATTGTAGCTTGTGGAGATGATGAGCAGTTACAAAAACTTCAAGCGAATGTTCCTGTTTTATATTATGGATTTGGAGATCACAATGACTTCCAAGCTAAAAATATGACCCGATCAACAACAGGTTCTAGTTTTGATGTATATGTAAGAGACGAATTTTATGGTCATTTTGAAATTCCAACATTCGGTAAACACAATATATTAAATGCACTTAGCGTAATCGCAATTTGTCAATATGAAAGTATTGATAAAGAGGGTGTAATGGAGAACTTAAAAACATTTAAAGGTGTCAAACGTAGATTTAGTGAAAAACAAATGTTAGATATGGTCATCATCGATGACTATGCACACCACCCGTCTGAAATCCGTGCGACAATTGATGCAGCACGTCAAAAATATCCTGATAAAGAAATTATTGCTATTTTCCAACCTCACACATTCACTAGAACAGTAGCATTATTAAGTGATTTTGCAGAATCGTTGAATTTAGCTGACTCTATTTATTTGTGTGATATTTTTGGATCAGTACGTGAAGATCAAGGAGATATAACAATACAAGATTTAGTCAATAAAATTGATAATGGAGCGACTATATTGAGTGAAGAAAATATGTCGCCATTATTGAGCCATCATGATGCTGTTGCTATTTTTATGGGCGCAGGTGATGTTCAAAAATTTGAATTAGCATACGAGACATTACTAAGTCATTCGTCATTAACAAAATAGCAAAAAAGGTCTGAGACAAAAATCGTCTCAGACCTTTTTTACACCATCATATATTAGCTATCGATTTTAGATGTAACATAGTTTTTATCTTTTGTTCTTAAAATTAAACCGAGTCTAAAAGACGCTAAAAAGATGACGTCAAAACCTAAAAAAGGAATAGCTCATTTAGGTTTCATTTTAATCTTTTAAACAACGAATAGAATTTTATCAGAATGATAAGCAAGTTCGCTATCTACCAATTTTTTTGTTAGAATAATAATGACAAGTTTGATTAAAATGGTTCATAAAATAAGATAATTAAAAAGCAGAAACTAAAAGGAGCTTTAATATGAGTAATAAGAAAAAATTAGTATTGATTGATGGAAATAGTGTGGCGTATAGAGCTTTTTTTGCATTGCATTCTCAATTAGAAAGAATGAAAAATAAAAATGGTTTACACACTAATGCATTGTATGGATTCCATAATATGATTGATAGTGTATTAACTAAAGAAAAACCGACTCATGCATTAGTGGCTTTTGATGCAGGAAACACGACATTTCGTCATGCCTTTTTTGATGATTACAAAGCTGGTAGGTCTAAGACGCCAGGTGAATTTTCCGAACAAATGCCTTACTTAAGAGATTTATTAGAAGGATTCGGAATTAAACATTACGAATTAGAAAATTTTGAAGCAGATGATATTATTGGAACTCTGGCAACACAAGTTGATCCGGCAGAGTACGATGTAGTCGTTATTTCTGGAGATCGAGATCTAACACAACTAGCAAAAGAAAATGTGCGAGTAGATATTACAGTAAAAGGTGTCAGTGAATTAAAAGAATATACAACTGAATCGATTCAAGAGGAGATGGGTATCAGCCCGTTGCAAATCATTGATATGAAGGGGTTAGCAGGAGATGCTTCTGACAATATACCTGGTGTAACAAAGATTGGTGAAAAAACAGCTCTTAAATTGCTAAAAGAATACGGTTCTGTTGAAGGAATCTATGAAAATATTGATGCATTAAAGAAAAGTAAGATGAAAGAGAATCTTATCAATGAAAAAGAGACGGCATTTTTAAGCAAAAAGTTAGCAACGATCAATACTGATTCTCCAATAAAAGTTGGTATTGATGATTTAGCTTTTTCTGGACCTGATATGGAAAAATTAATTGCTTTCTATAAAGAAATGGATTTTAATTCTCATTTGAGCAAGTTGGATACTACTGAATATGATGCTGAACAAAACAATCAAAAAGAAGAGATCTCCTATAAAGTAGTTACAGAAATTACAGAGAGCATGTTTAGCGATGATATGGCTCTTTATGTAGAATTAATAGGTGATAATTACCACACTTCGCCAATTTTTTGTATAGGCTGGGGCAATGATGAACAAATTTATATTTCAGAACCTGAAGTAGTTTTTGCATCAGAAGAGTTTAAAAAATGGGCAAAGAAATTGGATGCTAAGAAACAGGTATTTGATGCTAAAAGAACTTATGTCGCCTTGAAGAGACAACAAGTTGAGATGAATTCAATCAATTTTGATATCTTGTTAGCTTCTTATTTGTTGAATACAAAAGACAACAGCAAAGACTTATCTGAAGTTGCCACAGAACATGACTATTATGAGGTTTCTTCTGATGAAAGTGTCTACGGAAAAGGCGCTAAAATTGGCATTCCAGAAGATAAAACAGTGACATATGATCATGTTGCAAGAAAAGTAAAAGCTATACGTATTTTAAGCAAACAATTAAATGACAATTTGGAAAAAAATGAGCAGACTGAGTTATTCAATGAAATGGAATTGCCTTTATCCATCGTATTGGCTGAGATGGAACTTACTGGGGTAAAAGTGAATGACAAAAGGTTAATGGAAATGAAAGAAGAATTTGCCGTTCGGTTAAAGGATATCGAGCAGCGTGTATACGAATTGGCTGGAGAAGAATTTAATTTAAATTCGCCAAAACAATTAGGTGTAATCTTATTTGAGAAGATGGGTTATCCTGTCATAAAAAAAACAAAAACAGGTTATTCAACGGCGGTTGATGTTTTAGAGCAAATGAGAGAACAAGCTCCGATCGTAGAACATATTTTAGATTACCGACAAATAGCGAAAATCCAATCCACTTATATAGAAGGTTTATTGAAAGTGATTGATAAAAACACGGGGAAAATCCATACACGTTATATGCAAACAATCGCTCAAACGGGTCGTTTAAGTTCTGTGGAACCAAACTTGCAAAATATTCCGATTCGATTAGAAGAAGGTAGAAAAATTAGGCAAGCTTTTGTTCCTAGTCATGAAGGATGGAAGATATTCGCATCCGATTACTCACAAATTGAATTGCGTGTGTTGGGACATGTATCAAATGATCCTTTGTTAAAAGAAGCTTTTATTGAGGGACAAGACATTCATTCAAGTACTGCCATGCGAGTATTTGGAATCACTTCTCCCGAAGAAGTTTCTTCAGAGATGCGTCGCAGAGCTAAAGCCGTTAATTTTGGAATTGTCTATGGTATAAGTGACTATGGATTATCACAAAATTTAGGAATTAGCCGAAAAGAAGCACAAAAATTTATCGATACGTATTTTGATAAATATCCAGGCGTTAAAACGTATATGGAAGATATTGTGAGAGAAGCAAAAGATAAAGGTTTTGTCGAAACACTTTTCCAACGTCGCCGTTATTTGCCAGAAATCAATTCTAGAAACTTTAATTTACGGTCATTTGCTGAAAGAACGGCTATCAATACACCAATCCAAGGTAGTGCAGCAGATATCATCAAAATTGCTATGATTAAAATGGATAAAAAATTAAAAGAATCAAATATGAAAGCAACTATGCTATTACAGGTTCATGATGAACTGATTTTTGAAGCGCCTGAAGAAGAACTTGAACAACTTGAAGCACTAGTGATTCAAGTTATGGAAGGTGCAGTAGAATTATCTGTTCCTTTAAAAGTAGACAGCAACAGCGGGAAAAGCTGGTACGAAGCGAAATAAGAAGGAAATGTTTCTGCTATGTTCAGTTATAGCAGAAACATTTTTTAGATAGAAAGGAAGTAAAAATTTGCCTGAATTACCAGAAGTTGAAACGGTTAGAAAAGGTTTAGAACAACTTGTATTAGGCGCAACGATTCAATCAGTAGATGTTTATTGGGACCGTATCGTTGCTGGATCTATCGATAGCGAAGAATTTAAACAGCTTTTAGTTGGAGAAACGATCATAGAGTTTGATAGACGAGGAAAATACATTATTTTCCGTTTTGAACATTGGGCTTTGGTTTCTCATTTGCGTATGGAAGGTAAGTATGAGGTAGAAAATTCAACAGCACCTTTAAAAAAACATACACATATCGTTTTTCATTTAACAGACGGAAGAGATTTACGTTATCTGGATGTACGGAAATTTGGTCGGATGACACTTGTTCCTTTAGGAAAAGAGTTTAGTACGACAGGTATAAGGCTACTTGGTCCTGAACCGACTAAAGAAGCTTTTGATGGAAAGACATTTTATACTACACTACAAACTAAAAAACGGTCTATTAAGCCTCTGTTATTGGATCAAACAATTGTAGCTGGATTAGGAAATATTTATGTAGATGAAGCTTTATTTGTAGCTAAGATCCATCCGATGAGAGCTGCAAATAGCTTAAGTAAAAATGAAGTTTCAAGGTTGCATGAATCCATTATCAAAGTCTTAGGGGATGCTGTAAAAGCTGGTGGAACGACGATTCGCACTTATAAAAATGCACTTGGAGATGCTGGGACATTTCAAGTGAAATTAGCGGTTTATGGTAAAAAAGGAAGTCCGTGTATTCGATGTGGAACGCCTATAGAAAAAATAAAAGTAGCTCAACGAGGAACTCATTTTTGTCCTAATTGCCAGCAATTAGACAGTGATTACTAAATAAAGAGGGGATAATATGACTGTAATTTTAGGGCTAACTGGCAGTATTGCTACTGGCAAGTCAACTGTTAGTAAATTGTTTAAGGAACAGGGTTACCCTGTTGTAGATGCAGATATTGGTGCTAGAGAAGTAGTAGAACCTGGCACAGAAGGGTTAAATAAATTAAAAGCCTATTTTGGTGATAAAATTATTCTACCTGATGGTACTTTAAATCGTTCTGAACTGGGAAAAATCGTATTTAATGATGAAAAAGAGAGAGAGCAGTTAAACGAAATGTTATCTCAACACATACGGCAATGGATTATGACTAAGAAAGATGATTACTTAAAACAGCATCCTGTTGTTATTGTATTAGATATTCCTCTGCTTTTTGAATCTGGATATAAAGATGATGTTGATCAAATCATGGTAGTAGCTACAACACCGGAGACTCAAATAGACCGTTTAATGAAAAGAGATGGAATAGAAAGAAATGAAGCATTGCAAAAAATTGCTGCTCAGTTGTCTATTTCAGAAAAAATAACTCTGGGAGATATTATAATTGATAATAATGGGACAGTTGAACATACAAAAAAACAAGTTTTAAAGTGGATTGAAAAAATAAAACCCAATTCATGCATAAAATAAAAATTGAAAAGAGCAAAGAATAAAGTATCAGTGCTTTATTCTTTGCTCTTTTTTACCGATTTTAACCGGTTTTATCTGTGATTGTTGTATGGTATAATAATGTAAATAACTGTGTACAAAACTAGTGCAGAGATAAGACGCACTTAAGATAGGAATGATAATAATGCAATGTCCACGCTGTCAAAATAATGGTTCTAAAGTTGTCGATAGTCGTCCAGCAGATGATGGACGTGCCATTCGTAGAAGAAGAGAATGTGAAGCCTGTAGTTTTCGATTTACTACATTTGAACGGGTTGAAAAAACACCTCTTTTAGTGATCAAAAAAAATGGAACCAGAGAAGAATTTAATCGTGAAAAAATTTTAAGAGGGTTGATTCGTTCTTGTGAAAAACGACCTGTAGCAATGGAACAAGTTGAAAAAATAGTGGATGAAGTAGAAAATCAAATCAGAGGGTTAGGCGAAAATGAAGTTTCTTCTGCTATTATTGGAGAATACATTATGGAAAAATTAGCTGATGTAGATGAAATAGCGTATATCCGCTTTGCTAGTGTCTATCGTCAATTTAAAGATATGAGTGTCTTTCTTAAAGAACTTCAAGAATTTGAAAGAAAAAAAGCTGAAAAAAATTAGTGAGACAGAAAGGTGTGAATCGTTTTGGGATATCCATGGAAAAACTTAAGTCCTAAAGATGGGTTTTTAGTAAAACAAAATGCGTTACTATCGGATATTGATCAAAAAATTCTCACTTTTTTGTATCAACCTTTGATTGGCACTGCTGCATATAGCCTTTATATGACATTATGGACTGAAATAGAAGAAGAAAAATATTGGAGTGAAGGAATTCTGCATTCGGAATTGCTGACAGTGTTAAATATCGGTATCCCTGAACTCTATCAAGCTAGGATCAAGTTAGAAGCGATAGGTCTCCTTAAAACCTATGTCCAAACAGATACGACTAAATTAACGATCTATGAATTGCAAGCTCCTCAAACTAGTGAGGTATTTTTCAAAGATGATTTATTAAGTTTATTGTTATTAGAAAGAGTTGGCGAACGAAAATTTAAAAATTTGAGAAAACGATTCATTGTAGAAAAGATAGACAAACAGAAATTTCAAGAAATCACTAAGTCATTTTTAGACGTGTTTCAGTTTGACGCTGAATTACTAAAAAGAGAAAAGGAACTTTTAAAAGAGCCTGTTTCATATATTGGGAAAACAGCCAATTCTAATCCAAAAGTTGATCCGAAAACGTTTGATTTGAAATTTTTTTATTCAGGTTTAAATCAGCAATACATCAATCGTTCTTCCATTACAAAAGAAATAGAGGAAACGATTCTTGTATTGCACACGTTATATGGTTTAGACGAATTAACGATGCAACAATTTATTCTTAATGCATCAGATATTGAAACTGGAACCATTGATGAAAAAAAATTAAAGAAATTAGTATATGATGATTATCATAATAAAAACCAACAAAATATTTCTTTAAAAGACGTGGTGGAAAAAGATATCCAGATCGATGTAAATCAGCAAAAAACGCGTGAAAATGATCTTATGAAAAAGGGATTAACTAAAGAAGATATTGCGGTCATCGAAGTAAGTGAGCAAATAAGCCCTTATGATTTTATGAATTCTATTAAAGAACAAAAAGGCGGTTTTGTAACAAAACCTGAAGAATGGACTTTAGAAGAAATCGTGAAGAAAGCTAATTTACCAACAGCGGTGATCAATATTTTGATTCATTATATTTTAGTTGTGAAAAACAACCCAACGCTTGACCAAAAATTAGCTTATAAGATCGCCAATGACTGGGCGCAAGAAAAGGTAGTAGCACCTGAAGAAGCGATTCAAAAGGTTAAAAAAATGTATTTAGAAAATGCTGAAAAAAAACAACAACAAGAAAATCGTAATAAGACTTACACACAAAACAGAAGTAAAGGTAATTACAATAATCAAACCACGATAAGAAAAGAAACTCTTCCAGATTGGGCCAAAGCAGAAAATAACCAAATGGAAGAAAAACCGATGAGTGAAGAAGAGAAACAAGCGTTTATGGAACGGTTGAAAAGAATTCAAAATTTTGGCAAAGAAGGTGAATAATAATGGAGGATATTGGTGAAAGCTTGACGCGAATGATCAAAGATCGAAATTTAACGGATAAATATGAAGAACTCATTCAAGAAGTTTTAGATGATCCCGATGTGACGCAATTTATTGCAGACAATCGTCAAAAATTGGATGATGAAGCCATTGTTAAAAGTTATGCTAAATTATATGAATATGTACAAGAAAAAAAGAAATTTCAATTAAAAGAAGGTATGATGGCTCCTGGTTACCATCCTAAATTAGTTTTAAATTATCATTACATTGACGTGACCTATGTACCTTCGGCTGAATTGATCGCTAAACAAAAAGAATTAGAAATCAAAAATCGGATTTATTCAATGGATATGCCTAAAGATGTACGAAATGCTAAATTAGCAGATTTTGATTTAACAGATGAACGCCGATATGCTATTTCAGAGGTCTATGATTTTATTGATGCTTATTTAACTAAGCCCAAAGAATTTCATAAAGGCTTATATTTACAGGGATCATTTGGTGTAGGTAAAACTTATTTGTTAGGAGCGCTAGCACATGAATTGGCTAAAAATGGGTTCCCTTCTACTTTAATGCATTTTCCATCATTTGCAGTTGAAATGAAACAATCTATTGGTAAGAACAATACAGGTGAAAAACTAGAGTTTATCAAGAAAGCACCTATATTAATGTTAGATGATATTGGTGCGGATTCTATGTCGAGTTGGATACGCGATGATGTATTAGGCGTTATTTTACAATATCGCATGCAAGAACAGCTGCCTACTTTTTTCTCTTCCAACTTCGATATGAAACAGCTTGAAGAAGAACATTTAAGAGTCACACAAAGAGGCGAAGATGAGCCGCTAAAAGCGAAAAGAATCATGGAAAGAGTTCGTTATTTAGCAAAAGAAGTTAAGATGACTGGAACGAATCGACGTCACACTCACTAATAAAATAAAAAATATGGCTACTCTCCTTGAAATCATGAACAAAAAGTGCTTTAATAATAGATATAAGATAAATCATTGAGAAAGACACCAAAACTTGGTTGCGATTTTTTTAGAGAAGAAAACATCTGCTGAAAGTTTTCTAATTTCGTTCTTGTTTTGACCCCTTTCGAGTGCCACTGTGAACCGTTTGTCGAATTAGCAGTTGGTCGTTTAGCTAGCGTTAACAGCTTAGAGTGGATTTAGTGTATTTGCTAAATTCTGAATCTGGGTGGAACCACGTAATGAACGTCCCTTTTATGGTATTTAATATACTATAGAAGGGACTTTTTTTATTTTCTAGCTGAACAAAGATGGTATTTTAAAAATTAGAATATGGAGGAATAGACTATGTCAGAAATTAATATTACTTTTCCAGATGGAGCAATAAAATCTTTTCCAATTGGGTCTTCTACAAAGGATATTGCTGAAAGTATCAGCAAAGGTTTAGCTAAAAAAGCGTTAGCCGGTAAAATTAACGGAGAATTAGTGGATCTAGTACGCCCAATTGAAGTAGATGGTGAGATTGAAATCATCACACCTGATCATGAAGATGCTTTGCAAATCTTGCGTCATTCAACTGCTCACTTAATGGCTAATGCTTTACGCCGTTTATACCCAGATATAAAATTTGGAGTGGGCCCTGCTATTTCAACTGGATTTTACTATGATACAGATTCTGAAGCACCAATAACAGATGAAGATATTCCTAAAATCGAAGCTGAAATGATGGCGATTGTAAAAGAAAATAACCCCATTGTTCGCAAAGAAGTTACTCGTGAAGAAGCGTTAGATATCTTCAAAGATGATCCTTACAAAGTAGAATTGATTACAGATCTTCCAGAATCAGAAAAGATCACGGTATATGACCAAGGTGACTTTGTGGATTTATGTCGTGGTGTCCATGTTCCTTCAACTGGACGTATCCAAGTATTTAAACTGCTATCTCTTGCTGGTGCTTATTGGAGAGGGAATTCAGATAATAAAATGATGCAACGTATCTACGGGACAGCCTTTTTTGATAAAAAAGATCTAAAAGAGTTTATAAAAATGCGTGAAGAAGCTAAATTACGTGATCATCGTAAATTAGGAAAAGAATTAGACTTATTCATGATCTCGCCTGAAGTTGGATCTGGATTGCCTTTCTGGTTGCCAAAAGGCGCTACAATCCGTCGTACAATTGAACGTTACATCGTTGACCGTGAAATCAGTTTAGGTTACCAACATGTCTATACACCCATTATGGCTGATGTAAACTTATATAAAACATCCGGTCATTGGGATCACTATCATGAAGATATGTTCCCTCCTATGGATATGGGAGATGGAGAAATGCTTGTTTTGCGTCCAATGAACTGCCCGCATCATATGATGGTCTACAAAAATGATGTGCATAGTTACCGTGAATTGCCAATTCGGATTGCTGAACTAGGACAAATGCATCGCTACGAAAAGAGTGGGGCATTATCAGGATTGCAACGTGTGCGTGAAATGACTTTAAATGATGGACATACATTCGTACGGCCAGATCAAATTGAAGAAGAATTTAAACGTACATTGGAATTAATGTTAGCTGTATATGGCGACTTTAATATTACTGATTATCGTTTCCGTTTAAGTTATCGCGATCCTAATAATACAGAAAAATATTTTGATGATGATGATATGTGGGAAAAAGCTCAAACAATGCTTAAAGCAGCTATGGATGACATGGAATTAGAATACTTTGAAGCAGAAGGAGAAGCAGCTTTTTACGGCCCTAAACTAGATGTGTTAGTAAAAACAGCTATTGGTATTGAAGAAACTCT
>NZ_JBEMBC010000078.1:0-12887 GCF_040274425.1 Carnobacterium sp. | reverse complement strand
TTACAGGGAACAATTTTTATCAGGTATTGCATAAGGTCTCTTTTTTTAAATGTCTTTGACATAGGGTCCATTTTAATTATAGAGAGCGGTTCTTTAATTTGGTTAAATGGTATTATTTTATTTTTAAGGTGTTTAATTGTTCTTCAATAGCTTCTAATGGAGCTTCCGCTTGCAATAAAGCAGCTGCAGTATAGGCACTTTCAATTAAAGCAGTGTCGTATAAGTTAACAGTCTTATCAGAGGTTTCAATCGCTAATTCTAGATTCATTTTAGCACTACCTAAATCATAAAAAGCCAGAACCGTTTCTTCTTCAAACGAAGATAAAGCCTCTTCGATTCGATCAAAACTAGTTCCAATTCCACCTTCTGGAGTTCCACCAGCGCTTTTAACAGTAACGTCTTTAGCAACTTCGCTAATTAATTTCGCTAAACCGTCCGCAATTTCGGTTACATGAGAAACTAGCAATACACCATACTCTTTACTCATCGTAGACACCTGCTTCCATCATTGTTTTAAACAGATAGCTACTAGACATAGCACCTGGGTCAATGTGACCGATAGAGCGGTCACCTAGATATGAGGCGCGTCCTTTAGTAGCTTTCATATCTATCGTTTTTTCAACAGTTTCGTCAATAAAAGCACTCGTTAAAGTTTTTGATTTTACAGCTTCAACAACTGGTACCCATTCATCGACCATGGTTTTTTCTCCTGCTACGGCTTTACCACGTTTTTGGATGCCTTCTAATCCGGCTTCTAAGACGGTAGCTAGGTCATCACTGTCTTGACTAGCCTTGGCCATGCTAATAAATGCAGAACCTAGTAGTGGACCTGAAGCCCCTCCTACTTTACTGACTAAAGTCATTCCGGTTACTTTAAGCAGATCAGGTAACGTTTCAGGATTTTTAGTTTGCAATGCTTCAGTTAATGCGTTAGCTCCGCGGGCAAGATTGTTTCCATGGTCACCATCACCAATAGCAGTATCTAGTTCGCTAAGATAAGCTTTATTTTCTAAAATTTGTTCAATAAAAAGATCAATCCATTTTCTTGCTGTTTCTTGTGTTAACATAAAATTTTATTCTCCTTTCTTTACCAAGCAATTGTTGTTACGGGTGCATTTAAATACTCTAACCAACTAGTATCTTCTAATTTGACCAAAGTCAGAGAAAGACCTTCCATATCGATAGAAGTCATATAGTCGCCAACTTTTCTGAAGTCTAATGTCAATCCTTCATCTGTTAACAATTGTTTCACATCATTCATAAAAATAAATTGTTCCATCAATGGAGTTCCACCCATACCGTTAACTAAAACAGCAAATGAATCTCCTTTTTGCCATTTAAATTCTTTTTTTAATTGATTTACCAATTCTTTAGCTAATGCAGCAGAGGGTTGAAGTTTTTCTCTGCGGTAACCAGGTTCACCGTGAATTCCTACGCCAAACTCAATTTCGTCAGCTTCTAATTCAAATCCTGGTTTGCCAACTTCTGGTACAGTAGCAGGATTTAAAGCAACACCTAAAGATTTTACAGTTGGGATAAACTTGTCAGCTAATGCTTTTATTTCTGTTAAAGATAAACCTTTTTCAGCAGCGGCACCTAGAATTTTGTGTACTAAAACAGTACCAGCAATTCCACGTTTCCCAGCAGTATATGTGCTATCTTCAACGGCAATATCATCATCAACTACGATATAATCAACTTCGATATCTTCCATTTCTGCTAACTCTTTAGCCATATCAAAGTTCATAACATCTCCAGAATAGTTTTTAATAATTAAGAATACGCCTTTTCCTTCATCACTAGCCTTAATACCTTCTAAAATTTGGTCAGGAGTTGGAGAGGTGAAAACTTCACCACAAACGGCAGCTGACAACATTCCTTTTCCAACAAAACCGGCATGAGAAGGTTCATGTCCACTTCCACCGCCACTCACTAAACCAACTTTTCCTGTAGGCTCAACTTTACGATGAATGACAGATGTTTCAGGTAAACGTTCAACCAAATCTTCATAGGCAAAGACTAAGCCGTTCAGCATTTCGTCTAAAATATTCGATGGATCATTGATAATTTTTTTCATTTTTTTCAGACCCCCTGAGAGTTTTTTGATTGACTTCATTATCATTGTAACCGTTTTTAAAGAAAAGAACAAAGTAAACGATTAGTAAGGTTGACTAATCAGCCGATGAATAAAAAAAGCTTCCCAATTATAAATAGAATGGAAAAATAAAGGGCTGGTTTCAAGCTGTTTTGGTATACTAGTAATAGATACCTCAATTAGGAATCAAAAGGATTGTGTGTGGTAGTAAAGAGTGAGAGGAGAGCTTACGATGAATAACCAAATGCAGTTGTATTCGCTTGTGAAAAAACTTTATCAAGCTGGTTTCTGGGAAGATTATTGGGATAATGATATTATTGGCATACAATTGGCTAGTTATAAAGAACCTGTTTTTATTTCCGTTTTAGGGAAAGCTGAACAGAATTTCGGTTTCTTAATTTATCGTAATTTGGAAGAACTGTCATACTTTTTTGAAACGCGCAAACGAGCTGAGTTTCGTGAGTTTAGCTCGGTAATGGAAATGCTCCAAACTCAAAAATGTATTTCTTTACACTTTGAAGATCGTCAAGAAATTCCCAAAGAAGAATATAAAAAAATAAAAGCTAGCGGCATAACTTTTAGAGGTAAAAAAGCATGGCCGGTCTTTACAGACTATAAGCCAGGGTATTACCCGTTTACAATAGATGAGAACGATGTACCTTATCTGATAGCTGTTTTTGAAAAGTTAGTGGAGACGGCACAGGATTTCCGAGCATCTTTACATGTCTATGAAAAGGAACAAGAAACCTACGAAGTTTTAATGCGGAACTATAAAAAAGATGGTTCATATAAAGATGGTTTTTATGTAGTTCCAGAAGCGATTCTAGAAGGGATAGTTGATAATGAAATAAACTATGCCTCTATTAAACTGACAGAATTTGAGATGAAGCGAGCGGGTACTCAAAAAATGGAACATACGGTTTGGGAATTAGATATTGATTTTGTTGGAGTACCAGTTGTTCCTCCAAGCGGCGGGCGGCCAGTTTTTCCTTGTTTGCTACTGGTAGCAGATACTCAAAAGGGTGAAATCATTTGTAGTGAGTTTATCAAACCGCAAGATATTGAAAAAATCCAACGTATTGTCCTTCAACTCATCTTGGCACAAAATGGTAGACCACCAAAGATTGTCATAGATGCAGATCGTTATGTTAAAATTGCAACGTATTTAGAAATGATGTTAACGGCATTAGATATCGAATTGGTGCCAATTCAAAAACTGCCTTTATTATCCGTTGTTAAAGAAGACATGTTAGAATATTTTAAAGAGTAACTTTTAATCAATCAAAAATGGAGGCTAATAATGAAAACTCTAGTGATCCTATCACATCCTGAAATTAAGGAGTCAGGAAGTCAGCAGTATTTGCTGAGTTCGATTCCTGAAAATAAAAATATAACTGTTCATCATTTGGAATCCATTTATCCTGATTTCAATATAGACGTAGAAAAGGAACAAGAGCTGTTAAAAAAACACGATCGAATCATTTTTCAGTTTCCATTTTACTGGTATACAGCTCCTGCATTATTGAAAAAATGGCAAGACGATGTACTAGCAGATAATTTTGCCTATGGTAAGAAAGGGAAAGCATTAGTAGGAAAAGAATTTGGATTGGTATTAAGTATTGGTGTAAAAAAGGAAGAATACCAACCTGGGGGACGCGAAGGATTTAGTATTGATGAATTGACAAAACCCTTTCAAGCAATGGCACTGAAGACGGGAATGACGTTTCTTAAAACATTGCCGATTTTTCAATTTAGTTATTTAACAGAAGATCAAAAAATGAGTCTATTGATTCGCTACCAACAATATTTGACCCGTGAAAAAGACGATAGTTTAGAAGCTCGAGAAAGATGGTTTATCCAGGAACTATCAGAGACGGATGCAACGAAATTAAATAATGGAGATCAATTCGTTCTAGACCAAGCAATAGAATTTATAGAAGAAAATAGAGATACAATAGATGAACTGAAGATTGTTTTAGATCAAATGAATTAGCTTGTTAAGGAGGTCGGTAAATGAAATGGAACAAAAAGAGTGGTTGATTCAAGAGTTGGAACGATTAATTCAAACAAGTCGTGATTACAAACAAAAAGCGTTATTAAAAGCTGTGATTGATTTAATTGATGAGCAAGTTGAACGAATTAGACAAATGGAAGGCGAATTGGATGGAACTTTATGGAGTCCGCGCAATTGGAATGAATAAGACAAGACAAAACAAAAAAGCTATAAAAAACAGGCAACCATAAATAGGACTGCCTGTTTTTTATAGCAAGAACTGATTTTTACTGTTGGTCTATCACTGAGCAGTTTTTGATCGGATGTAAGAATAGTTTCCTAGATATTTTACGAGGTGTTTGTTTTTCAAAAGATAAGTTGTGTCAAAAAACTTATCTAGAAAGTAACGGTCATGTGAAACAGCGATAATTGTTCCTTTAAACTGGCTTAAGGCTTCTTCAATCATTTCTTTGGAATCAATATCCAAATGGTTAGTAGGTTCATCCAAAATAAGAACATTATGATTTAAATGAACGAGCTGTGCCCACCTTAAACGCATTCTTTCCCCACCAGATAGTTGATTCATTTTTTTAAAGACATCTTGCCCGTAAAATAAAAACTTTGCTAAAATATGCCTTGCTTCACCTTCTGAAACGGAAATTTTATCACGAAACTCTTCGATAACTGTAAATTGAGTAGACATTTCAAAGGCATGTTGGGAGAGATAGCCGATGGACAGAGAAGATCCTACTTCAACGCTTCCAGTATCCGGTTGGATTTTCCCGAGTAATAGATTTAATAAAGTGCTTTTTCCAGTTCCGTTAGCCCCAACAATGGCAATGCAATCTTGATAATGAACATGAAGTTCAAGGTTTTCAAATAATAACTTCTCTCCATAGTGTTTACTGACTCCATTTAGTTGAAAAAGATCTTTACTAGACCGCTTTTTAGTTGTTAATTGAACTTCCATCTTATGTTGTTCAAGAAGTGGTTTTTTGACTAACTCAATTCTAGCCAAAGCCTTTTCCATGTTTTTTGCACGGCGGTGCATTGCGTCGCTTGGTGGATTAGAACGGTTTGCCCATTCTTTTAAGCGTTTGATTGCTTCTTTCATTTTTTTTATTTTTTTCTGCTGATCTTGATACTCTTGAAATTCGCTTAGTATTCGTTTTTCTCGTTCCTTAACATAATCAGAATAATTTCCAAAATAATAATGCAGTTCTCCTTGTTCGATCTCAACGATTTCCTGTACAACATCATCTAAAAAGTAGCGATCATGTGAAACGATGATGATCGCTCCATCATAGTTCTTCACGAACTGAGTCAACCATTCAATAGCTAAAATATCTAAATGATTTGTGGGTTCATCAAGCAAAAGTAAATCAGGGTGTTCCAGTAAAATTTTCGCTAAACCAACTTTTGTCCGTTCTCCGCCACTCAAGGTTTTCCACTCTTTTTCCAGTAGAGCGTCAATGTGCAGGCCACTTGTTACGCGGCGGATAGAAGCATCTACCTCGTATCCGCCTAATTCTTCAAAATCTTGCTGCAATTGTCCATATTGATCTAAAAGTTTTTCTAAAGGAGCGTTAGGGTCTGACATTTTTAAACTGAGTTGCTCCATTTTATTTTCCAAAAGAAAAATGTCTGCGAAGCTTTTTGCTAGAATTTTATATACTAGCGAGTGATCATCTTGTTTTGGAAGTTGAGCAAGCATGCCAACAGTTAAGTTTTTTTGCCAAGAGATTATGCCATTACTAGGTTGCTCAACACCAGCAATAATTTTGAGTAAAGTTGTTTTTCCTTCACCATTTTGTCCAATCAAACCAATCTTTTTTGAAGTAGTGATATCCAGACTTAAATCACTAAAAATCGTGTCAGCTCCATAAGTTTGTGTTACATTTTTCATATTAAATAGACTCATTTTTAATTCCTCCGTTTACCGGAAACAGCAAAAAAAGAGAGGGAAAAAGACCTCTCTTTTTAGAAATAACGACGTGTAAAAAGACTCCTTAAAGAAGTTCAACGTGTCGTAAAAAGATGCTTTTTCTGGCTTTTCCAATTTAATTTAGTTAAAAAAGGGCATACTTCACCAATTTTTACTAAACAGCGGAAAATTCGGCACGGATAACATACAAAAATGCTGTTTCTTTATTTGTTATCACGTTCCAACCAGTCATTAACATCTTTTCACCTCCTTAAATTCTAATCATTTATTCATTATAGTATACTATATAACTAACATTAGTAAAAGAAATTGTAAAAAATTAACTTAATAATGATAAAACCAATAGAATACTGGTCTTCTTTTTTTGCTACTAGGTGAGTGGATGTGAATTTTGGTATCGATTGTTTGTAAAAAACAGGTATAATAGGAAAAAAAGGAGGAGTAGTGAGAATGAAAAGAGAAAGTACAGCAGACTATGACATAAAAATGGAAAATGTCCGTTATTCTGCTCCTCAACGGTATTATGGAACGAGAATCTTATTTGTTATTAAAGGATCTGCAACCATTTCATTTGGAGGACGTAATTTTGAAATGGAAGAAAATGACATTTTAATTGTTAATCGTACCAATAACTATTCCGTAATGGGAAGTGAAGATAATTGCATTATTTCACTTAGCATTTCCAGTCAATTTTTTGTGACTCATTATAAGGAATACTTTCATTACAATTTTTTCTGCTTTTCAAAGGAAGTAGATCCTGGCAGAGAAGGGATGATTGCTCAATTAAGACGATGGTTATCTGAAATCATGATTGCAGATTCAAGGAAAGATGAGAGCAATACCCTGGAAATTCGAAGCAACTTGTATCAAATCATGTTACTGATGACACGTTTTTTCAAAAAAGAAGCCCCACATTGGAAAGGTGTAGATACAAGTGATGAACGGATCGCACGAATTATTCAGTTAATTGAGCAGAGGTATGCAGAACCGTTGACCCTTTCTGAGTTAGCAGAACATGAAAATCTATCTTCTTCTTATCTATCTCGTTATTTTAAGCAAATGACAGGTATGGGATTTTTAAATTATCTAAATCAAGTTCGTTTAAAACATAGCCTAGATGACTTATTGTATACTTCAGATAATTTATTTCAAATAGCGATGAAAAATGGTTTTTCGACTGCAAAAAACTATACGGTTGTTTTTAAAACGATTTATAACCAAACACCTGCTCAATATAGAAAAGAACACCAACATGAGCAATTAGAACAACATGAAGCGTTGATTAATAAAGTTGAAGCTCACACAGTTCTTGATTCTCCTGCGATCTTAGATAGACTAGCAAGTTATTTAGATGAAGGAATAGATCAAAGTTATACGATAGATGAAGAACACCTTGAAGAACGCAGAATTGTTCTAAATAGTGAAGGTGAGCAAGAATTAAAACACGAAAAGCATATCATATTTATTGGTGAGTTAAAGGAATTACTAAATGAAAATGTTAAAAGACAGTTGATTTTAACCAAAAAACAAATGCGTGTAGACTTCGTAGGGATTCAAAAACTTTTTGAAGAGACGCTATCTTTAACTGAAACAGACCTAATAGATGGGGCTGGCAGTTCGACAATGTATGCAAATTCAGATATTGTCTTACAATTTTTAAAAGAACAAGAAATCTATTTATTCTTAAAAATAGAGTATAAGCAAATTTGTCAGAACGAAGACTATTACTTTAAAAAAATTGACCAATTCATTCAGCATGCTCTACAAGCTTTTGGACGTGATTTTGTAGAAAAATGGCAAATTCTATTTTATAGTAAGGAAGATTCTTCAATAGAGTCATCAGAGTTAGAGCGCGTTTATTTAAAAGTCTGGCAAGTGATCAAAAATAAATCTAGTAAAATGAAAGTTGGAGCGTTCTTCCCGTTTGATGAACAAAAAGAAGAGCTTCCAGAAAATCAACAGTGGCAAATCGAACATGCAAGTAAAATTGAATTTATCGGTTATGAAGCAGATCAAAATGAAGTTATTAATTTTCATGATATTAATGTGGAAGAATTTTCTAAGAGTCATCGTTATATTATTGATAAAACGAAAAAAATCAAATCATTTATGCAGCAAAAAAACATCGATCGACCAATGTTTCTGACTAATTGGAATATTTTATCTGGAAATACACGTTATATCAATGGGAATTTCTTTAGAGGAGCACTGATTTTAAAAAAAATTTTAGAATTAGAAAATGACGTAGAAGGAATTGGATTCTGGATCAATAGTGAAATTCATGAGCGATTACAAGATTGTTCTAATAACTTAATCGATAGTTTAGATTTGTTTCATTTCTTTAATGAAAAAAGACCGACCTTTTATACCATGCGTTTTAAAGAAAGGTTAAGAGGAGTGGTCATTGCGCGAGGATCAGACTATCTAATGACTGAAAATGAAGATGGCTATCAACTGATTATTTTCAATGAGCGACAATTTAGTCCTCGTTACTCGATTGATGAACTATTTGTAAAAAATCGAAGCAAAGAATTACACATTCATCTCAGGGGAATTAAACCAGGGAATTATCAAATCCGTACGCTGAAATTTGACCGAGATAACGGAGGATTATACTCTAAGTGGTGGAATCTGAATAGTAAGTACGGTATTGATCATGAAATGATGGATCATATCGTTCAATCTCTTAGTCCAGCACTGGATATCAAAGATGAATATTTAAATGAAGAATGGTCTTTTTATTCTTTATTGACAACTAACGCAATTCACTTTATTGAGTTCCGTAAGGCCATTGAATAAGTGAACAAGATTACTTTACAAAGCACAACCCAATGGCTATACTGTAATTTGGTAGGAGGTAGACCATGAAAAAAGTAATTATTGCTAGCATTA
Source organism: Carnobacterium sp. (assembly GCF_040274425.1). Taxonomy (NCBI): domain Bacteria; kingdom Bacillati; phylum Bacillota; class Bacilli; order Lactobacillales; family Carnobacteriaceae; genus Carnobacterium; species Carnobacterium sp. Next base: position 3,962 of record NZ_JBEMBC010000078.1, on the reverse strand, counting down.
AAGGCTATCAAAAAGGCATTTCTCCTTTATTTCAACCAAGTTGCCGCTATTATCCAACCTGCTCGCAGTATGCAATCGAAGCGATCGAGAAACACGGTGCAATCAAAGGTACAGTAATGGGAACAGCCCGCATTTTAAGGTGTCACCCCTTTATTAAAGGCGGATATGATCCGGTTCCAAAAAAATTTACGTTAAGAAAAAATAGAGAAATAAAAACAATGAAAAATTAGCAATAAGCTGACAAATTTAACATTTGTCAGCTTATTTAGTGCGTTCAGATCGTTTTTTTAAAAACATAGAAGAGGCAAACTATTTTTAGTTTTTTCATGAAAAGGTACGAATAACTTTGACAAACCTTTTAATATAGTGTAAATTGTCTTAGGGACGAAATATGGAGAAAACATAAAGAAATAATGTTCGTGTTTTTGAATCCCCATAAAAATGATAATGAATAGCCTAAAAATTAGAGCCATAACAGAAAGAGGTTAAGGAAAAATGAAAGTTTTTGACTATGAAGATGTCCAACTTATTCCTAATAAAAGTATTGTAAGCAGCAGATCCGAATGTGATACAACAATTGAATTTGGTGGTAGAAAATTTAATTTACCAGTCGTACCGGCTAATATGCAAACAGTTATTGATGAAACATTAGCTATTTGGTTAGCAGAAAATAACTTTTTCTATGTGATGCACCGTTTTGATGAAGAAGACAGAATTCCTTTTATCCAACGAATGAATGAAAAAGGACTATATTCTTCGATTAGTGTAGGTGTAAAAGCAGCAGAATACACATTTATTGAAACTTTAGCGAAAGAAAATTTAGTACCAGAATACATTACGATCGATATTGCTCATGGCCACTCTGACTTAGTGATCAATATGATTCACCATATCAAGAAGTACTTACCCCGAACATTTTTAATTGCAGGGAATGTTGGTACTCCAGAAGCTGTTCGCGAATTAGAAAATGCTGGGGCTGATGCGACTAAAGTCGGTATTGGACCAGGAAAAGTATGTATTACAAAACTAAAAACAGGATTTGGTACTGGTGGCTGGCAATTAGCTGCATTGCGTTTATGTGCTAAAGCTGCAAGAAAGCCATTGATTGCTGATGGCGGAGTACGAGATCACGGCGACATTGCTAAATCAATCCGTTTTGGAGCTTCTATGGTTATGATGGGATCATTATTCTCAGGACATGATCAATCTCCAGGAAAAACGATTGAAAAAGATGGTAAAATGTACAAAGAATACTTTGGTAGTGCATCAGAATACCAAAAAGGTGAACATAAAAACGTTGAAGGCAAGAAGATTCTTGTAGAATACAAAGGCGATATCGCTGAAACATTATTGGAAATGAAACAAGATCTACAATCTTCTATCTCATATGCTGGTGGAAATGATGTAGAATCAATCCGCAAAGTGGATTATGTAATTGTTAAAAATTCAATATTTAACGGAGATCGTTAGATAAAAGAGAAAAGGTCCTGTAAAGGATCTTTTTTTTGCTGTAATGCAAATGAGTTGTATCCTCTGGTTTCTTTGTTACACTTAATGAGTAAACTGAAATGAGAGGGGTCATGAGCATGAAAGTATTAGTGGTAGGTGCAAATGGGCAAATTGGTAAAATGATCGTAGATAAATTACAGGATAGCGACAAGCATTCAGTACGAGCAATGGTCAGAAAACCAGAACAAGCTAATGCATTAGACATGAAAGATGTTGAAGCGTGTTTAACGGATTTAGAAGGACCAATTGAAGCGATTCAGAATGCTCTTGAAGGTATGGATGCCGTTATTTTCTCTGCTGGTTCAGGCGGAAAAACAGGCTACGACAAAACATTGTCCATTGATTTAGATGGAGCTGTGAAAGTCATGGATGCAGCAAAAGAAGTTGGCGTTGACCGTTTTATTATGGTCAGTGCAATGAACTCAGATGATCGTGCAGCTTGGGATAATGAAGAGATGAAACCCTACAATATTGCTAAGTATTATGCCGATCGCTGCTTGAAACAAAGTGGATTGACTTTCACAATCTTGCGTCCCGGCTTATTGAAAAATGATCCAGCTACAGGGAAAATCGAAGTAGCTGAGAACTTACCAGGTGGCGCTATCTCTCGTGAAGACGTGGCAGAAGTGGTAGTTGCAAGTTTAGATAATGAATCAACTTTTAATAAAGCCTTTGATCTTTTAAATGGCGATTCGCCAATCGATGAAGCATTAAAAAATCTATAAACCTGGTTTATTAGTCAAACGGACGCTTGTTTTGTTGCTGATTTGATCGATAACCCCGTTTATTAGTCAAACGGACGCTTATTTGTTACTGATTTGATCAATAACCTAGTTTATTAGTCAAACAGACGCTTATTTGTTACTGATTTAATCAATAAACCAAGGTTATTAGTCAAACAGAGACTTATTTGACGCCTATTTAATCAATAAACCTAAACGAAAGCTCTTTTCATTTTGAATACGTGGGGTAGAAGAGGGCCAGAATACAAAATAAGAGGCTGGGACAATTGTCCTTGTCCCCAGCCTCTTATTTCTATACCATACCTGGTTTTAAGATTACTTTTATGTTTTGATCTGCTTTTTTATCAAAAATATCATAAGCTTGTGCTGCTTGCTCAAGCGGCATTGTATGCGTAATGATATCTGTTGGATCGAAGATGTTTTTTTCGATCATATCATACAATTTTGGCATTAGGTGAATAACAGGAGCTTGTCCTGTTTTTAGAATAACGTTTCGGTTAAAGAAATCATTGATAGGGAAACTAGCAGAAGGTGTCATATAGACTCCAGTAATTTGAACCGTTCCGAACTTTTTAACACTTTCAGAAGCTGTAACAAGAGGACTGATGGTTCCGCTTTGAACGCTGAGAAGAGTTTTAGCTTTCTCTTTAGCAGGCGCTACACCATCCATTCCTACGCAGTCAATGACTACATCTGCTCCACCATTAGTCGTATCATAAAGAAATTTTCCAACTTCCGTAACGTCTTTAAAATTAACGGTTTCGACATTATTTGTTTTGTGTGCATGATCTAAACGGTGTTTCACATTATCAACTGCGATAACACGTTTAGCACCTTTCATTTTAGCAAATTTTTGAGCGAAAAGACCAACTGGACCAGAGCCAAGAATGATGACCGTATCGCCTTCTTTAACACCGCTGCTTTCTACACTCCAGTAAGCAGTAGGGACAATATCAGATAAGAAAAGAACTTTTTCATCTGGCAGGTCATTTTCTGGGACTACGAAAGAAGTAAAATCAGCGAACGGCACGCGTAAGAACTCTGCTTGGCCTCCAGGATAATTTCCATGCATTTTACCAAAACCAAATAGACCACCATTGTCAAAAGCAGGATTTGGATTGGAATTGTCGCATTGGCTTTCCATCTCATGTGTACAGAAATGACATTCGCCACATCCAATATTAAATGGAATAACAACTCGATCGCCTTTTTTTACTTTTTTAACACCAGGACCGACTTCTTCAACGATTCCCATTGGTTCGTGACCCACTACATAATCTTCTTCCATTACCGGTTTTCCATTATGATACAAATGTAAATCAGATCCGCAAATAGCCGTTGCTGTAATGCGGACAATCATATCAGTAGGTTCTTGAATCGTTGGATCTGGAACATTTCGAACTTCCATTTTTTCATTTCCTTGCCATGTTACTGCACGCATAAAATCGCTCCTTTTATTTGTATTTATTTATTTGTATTTATAAGGTGAATTTTAGCATAGCAAATAAAGATAGTAAAATAATAACGCTTACTGCAACTAGTGAAGAAGATGAAAAAAGAGTTTTATTTGCCACTTTCAGCAAACAAAACTCTTTTCTTCTAAACTAACTTGATTAAGAAATATTTTTTCTTGCCTTTACGAATAAGGATAAAGCGTTCGTCAAATGAGTTTTCAGGTGTCACAATAGTTTCAATATCGGTAATTTTTTC
>NZ_JBEMBC010000077.1:0-12953 GCF_040274425.1 Carnobacterium sp. | reverse complement strand
CCCAGCGAGCTTTAAACGAGCATTCTAATGGACTGCTTCGAAAAGACGGTTTACCGAAAGAAATGGATTTTAACCAAGTTGATCAATCTTTTGTCTCTGCAGTCGCTTCAGTAAGAAATCAGATTCCAAGAAAATCTTTACAGTATCTGACACCGTTAGAAGTATTTTTAAATTACATTAATGAGTGGGAACTGTCTAACTTAATTTGACAAACGAAATAAAAAAAACTCTTACAGAAAACAGAAAAGAATTAATATCTAGCATACATAATTCCTCATGTAATAGTTTAAATAATGAACAAAAACTAATGTTAAGTAAAATGAACGATTTAATAAACGATCATGATATAAGTTTTGCGAATTTAGAAAAACTCATGAGTTTGCTTATTCGTAAAGATATATTAAATTTTAATTCCTACGAATACAATAGACCATTAATAAAATCATACTTGAGTAATAAAGAATTTATTTATATAGAACATGAAACAACTTTTTTTCAAATTTTAAAAGAAAAATACGATTACTTATCAGTATTTAAAAAAAATTGGATTAATATAGATTTTATTAAATATATTTTCAATAAAAATGCTGAAAGTGATCAAAGTTTAAACAATACTTTCAGGTTAATTCATAGAGCTATTAAAATTACTAATAACTCCTCATTACCTTATTTAGAAAAAAAAAATATGATAGGTATTATAAGATCTTTAATTCCAGATTATTTATTAAGATATATCTTTTATAATTGCACATATACTAAAAGAGGTAGCGGTTTAGCAATGCAGTTAGTTGGAACTAGTTTCTTTGGTACTAAAAGTGATTTTGAAGATAATAATAATTTTTCTCAGCATTTTAGATCTTCTACATTAATATTTAAAGAGTTAGATAGTGCAATTATGCAAAATATTTTTGATGATATTAAAATAAAACCTGGTAACTTTTCAGTTACAGATTTTGATTTAAAAATTATTGAGATAACTAATATATTGGACAAAAAAGGATTAATATGATATATTATTAATATCAAGTTAGATACCAAATGAGTTAACTCGCTTGCTACCTTGTGTGGGATCAGGTGATTCCCTAATTTCACCCTTACATAGCAATAAATAGTACATAATAAAAAAAAGCTCTTTGTATTTAATTAAATACAAAGAGCTTTTTTTTATTATGTACTTAAAACAAAGGAAGAAATATTATAATTTTAGTGATTAGAAACCTAGTCTAAAATTTAATAAAGTTTCACTAATCTCATCTTCATTGATTCCGATGTAGCGTTTCGTGATTTTTTCGCTGCTGTGACCGAATATTTCCATCAGTGTGGCCACGTCTCTGGTTTTCTTGTAATAGTGATAGCCGAACGTCTTACGCAGCGTGTGCGTGCCAATATCGTCTCTTCCTAACAGCTTAGCGACCTTTTGAAACATCTGATAGACCGTATTCACTTCCACATGGCCACCCTTGGTGCTAGGAAACAAATAATCCTCTGCTTCTAAATCTTTTGTATAGTCTTGGATCAAGTCCTGCAGACTACTCAAATACAAAATACGGGTTTTGCCTGTTTTTTTCTCGACGATTCGAGGATTTTTGGAGGAAATCAGGTCTTGTTTCTTCAATTTGACGATATCAGACATGCGCAAACCGCTATTAATGCCGATCAAAAACAGAAAAACATCCCGATCCGCATTTTTATTGCGCCTTAAACAGAATAAAAAGTCGTTTATTTCTTGTTGAGTTCGTAATGGTTGGACGTTGTACCTCATTTAAAAGGCCTCTCCTCTCACAAAAGTGATACATGATTTTGTTTATTATGCCATATAATCATGTATTGTAGAGAGAGATAAAAAAAGAACCCTATTGGAATAGGATTCCCGATACACGTTTTTATCCAATTTCATGTATTATATGTTATTTATTTTTGCTTCAAATGATTTACTTTCCCAGATACCTAAAGGCATATTGCTTCCATCTGGAAGTTGATTTAAACATTGCCCCTTCTTCTGATAGCAATCAATTTGTTTATATTCTGCTGATGCCAGTCTCTGCATGTCTTTACTATAATTGTCAAATTGACATGGAACTCTTTCTAATATTTTTATACTTATTTGTTCCTTTGCTATTATTGCGTCAAATAAATAATTTGGTATTGGTTTTTCTTGATACTTAATTTCTTTGGTTTCTTTAAATTTTATTGACATTGCTCTTAAAATTGCAAGATATCCGTCATTATCGAAAATTCTGCCATAAATAGATTGTGATCTACCAACATATATGCAAGTATTATTAATGAAAAAGCCATAAATTCCTCTTAAACCTTTTGTGTGATCTTTAATGTCAGCATCAATTTTAATCACTCCGAGACCTTCTTGTTTCGTTACCCATATAAAAGTTGGATTGGTATTAGCCTTACACATATAAATCACCTCCATATCTAATTAATATATAATGTTTTTAGTCCAAAGTTGAAAAAAGGATATCGATTAATTACGATTTTAGATACATGATTCTATCCAATTTCATGCATTGATTTTAACTTATTACTGATTAATTTTTTGATTTAATATCTCTACATAGTAAATTTGACTTAACTTCACCGCTCTTGTCAATATATCTTTATCTGAAAAATCTGGATACTCATTTAAAAAAATATCGACTTCAGGATATTTAGAATCTTTAAATAAAATTTCCTTCTCTTTAAAATTTTTATTTAATGCAATATTATTTATAGATTCTTCTAAAACGATTAGATTTCCTATATTTTGACTCTGATAATCTGTTTCATTTAGTATATGCTCTATTGAGCCTTCAGATTTATCAATTTCACTTTTAGAGTAATAGTTACTTAGTTTATTTAAAGTATATTTAGTAACCATATTGTTTGCACTATTTTTTTTCGAGAAATCCAAATGAATAAATCCACTTATGAACTCATCATTCTTTGGCATTAAAGGAGATAGTTTGTCTTTAAGATCTTTTTGTATTACATTTTTGCATTCTACTTTAGTTTTACAATTTCTCAATTTGATAGCAAATTTAGAATATGGCGCCTCCACTCTTGAAGCACGACCAGACGAAATAGCTGTGAATGCATAATGGAAATTTTCTAAATAGAGTATAGCATCTTTTAATGTAGCATGATCTAATATTTCTCTTTCCTTAGCATCTAGCAATGCCAATAAAGCAATTCTCACTTGGATTACGTTAAATGTTTTATTTAATGCTTTCAAACTTTGTACTAACCATCTGTACTCTTTTCTATTTGAATAATCACTTAACGTAGGATTAATAATTTGCATATATAGTTTTGAATTTTTTTCTAATTCTTTTAAAAAAGATTCATAACTATCCTTATTACTTGGTTTTATTTTTATTCTAAAAGAATCATACAAATTATTATCAGTTACTTTTTGATATTTAGATATCCAATAATGTCTATAAAAAGTAGAAAATCCTACACTTTCTGATCCAGATTTCAAGTTATTTTTAATTTGATTCCAGTATATTTCTGCTGTATCTGCAGGTTCTGTTTTATCGAGCACTTCAAAAATCTTATTTTTAATAAGATCAATACTTGCAAGTCTTTTTCCTTTAGCGTTTAGTATTTCAAAGACCATGTTGGCTTGCGTTTTACTGTTAGTTGAAATTGAAATAAATACTGAATTTAATATTTGATCTCTTAATTTTTTCAAGATATCTACATAATCAAATCCTTCAACGTCAGTTTTATCCATCTTTTTCATTAAGTTTGCCTTTATATTTTTTTCGTTTAAAGATTCATATAGAAAGTCATATGTGTTTTTTATATTTTCTTCCTCATCTGTAGCCGGATCTTGAGCATATGTCTTTTCTTCATCTTGAATATAATATGCAAAAAAAGGATAATGCGTTTCACTTTTAAGTACTCTAATTTCCTCATTATTATCATCAGTAGTCATTATGTACTTAAACACTGCATTACTAAGGTCATTTTCACCTATTTCTTTAAATTTTCTCGAGATAACTGAAAACAAAATTGTAATAGTGGTTAATCTTTGTTGTCCATCTACAACTAAAATTTCTTGTTCATTACCTTCAATATAGTTGCCTACAAATAACATAGTACCTAAAAAATAAGGCGAATTAATTAGTTCTCCTTCTTTAACAAGTAGTCCTCCAAGCATATCATCTAAAAATTCTTGATAATTTTTTTTGTCCCACGAATATTCTCGTTGAAACCTAGGTATAACAAATTGTTTTTGTGAAATAAGCAAGCTTTTTATAGTAGTGTCATATGGCTTAAAATCCATAGTTATTTCCTCCTTTAGAACTAATGTTATATTATTACTATACTTCTATTTAAAAAGTTAATACAGATAAACTTTATTTTTTGTAGTTGTTTAAATAAGGTGTAGTTACAAAAAAACTAACTCTGATTAGCGAAAAAATACCCATAACCTTGATAGGTTATGGATACACGATTTTATGTAATTTCATGTATCGAATTATATTACTTAGATAATGCGCCAATCTGTTAGTACAAAAAAAAGACAACGAGTTTTAATCGCTGTCTTTTTTTGTACTAACAATCAAACTATTTATTAATTAAATAAACTCAATACAGTTTGAATCGTACCATTTTCGATCAATATATAAATTCCTAAACCAATAAACACGATAGGAACAATGATTCGTTCATATTTTTCTAACGTTTCGGAAACAAAGGAAATTTTGGCTAATTTATAACTGACACAGCAAAGAACCGCAACAGAGATAGCAAATACGATTAAAGTAATAACAATTTCGGAAACAGCTAGCGAAGTAAAGTAGGGAATATAAATCCCTAAATTATCGCCACCTGACGCAATGGTTATTAAGGCGACAGTCCAAAATAACCGACTGGTTCCTCTAGATTCTAACTTTTCAACGACTTCCTCTTCTTCTTCCTCCTCTTCGCCTATCACAGCGACACGGATACCTAAATAAATTGGAATTAATCCAAGAAATCCAATGATCCAATCTTGCGGAATAAAATTTAGCACATAAGCAGCAAACAAACTTACGGCTACCAAAATGCCTGTTCCAAGATATTGACCCCAAAAAATGTGACGAATACCTTTTTGTGTGTGACTTTTAGAAAAGATAATTAGCAAGATAAACAAATAATCAATGCTGGTAGAAATATAAACAGCGATAGCTGAAAAAATACTTTGTAACAAAATAACTTCCTCCAAACTAAGATTTCATAGATAGATTTTCTGATAACTTTAAAAAAACATGAATAGCGGAAAGGATGTCTTCATTCGCTAAAGAGTAATAAACTACTTTTCCATCTTGACGTGATTTTGCCATTCCATGTTTTTTTAAAAAACGTAAATGGTGTGACGTTGTAGCGACACTAGCATTAAGTATTTCTGCTAAATCACAGACACACATTTCCTTATAGGTTTCTAAAGCATAAAAAATTTTAATTCTAGAAGAATCGCTGAAACATTTCCCTAACACAAGTAAGTTTGAAAAATCTTTTTGATCCAATTTTTTTTTTATTACATTTACTTTTTCTTTATGTACGATAGTCACTTGGCAAACTTTTTCCATTCATCTCACCTCACATTCAAACGGTCGTTTGAATGTAGTATATCTATTTGATCACTCGTTTGTCAATCTACCTTAATTTCAATACACTATTATAAGCAATTTCATGTATTGAAAAGCAATTATAAAACTTGATAATATATCATTTTTGATATATTATAGAGGTATACAGAGAGTGATAGGAGTTTCTATGAAAAAATATGAAATAGAGTTCTATGAAGATAAGAAAGGCCAAAGTCAAATAGTGAATTGGATCAAAGAACTGGATAGTAACCCGACTAAAGAAAATAAATCCACCTTAAAAAAGCTCTATTATCAAATGGAACGTCTGGAATATGACGGCACTTTTATAGGTGAGCCTCTTGTTAAACAGATTGAGGGTAAAATTTGGGAATTACGCCCAGTTCCTAATCGCGTATTTTTTGCAACCTTAGAAGATAATGAATTAATTTTATTACACCAGTTTAGAAAAAAATCCCAAAAGACACCCAAAAGAGAAATTGAACAAGCTAAACGTGAATTAGCTGATTGGTTAGAACGCAAGAAAGGATGATTAGTATGAAATGGACAGATGTAAAGAAAGACATTAGCAGCATTTCTCAAGAAGATAAAAATCTGATTGAGTTGACTGCTTTATTAGCCAGTCTCCGTAGAGAAAAGAATATGACTCAAAAAGAATTAGCTGAAAAAGTACATGTTTCTCAGGCTCAAATAGCTCGTGTAGAAAACTTTTCTTATGCTCCTTCTCTAAAGACCATTACAAAAATTGCAGACGGTTTAAACTTAGAGCTGACATTTATAGACAAAACGACTAAAAAACTGGTAAAAAATTAAATTATACGATGAAGCTCTTTCGCTCTAAAATTAAAATAAGCTCTCTCAATACTCAAATAGGTAGCACCCCCCAAAAGTTAGAGTGAAATCTAAACTTTTGGGGGGCGCTACCGTATTGGCTTCATTTATTTAAATCGTAAAAAAAAGATCAGACAGCAACTTTTGGCTGTCTGATTCTTTTTTTTATTTATTTTGATTTCGATTTTAACATTTTAAGATAACTTTGATAATTTTTATTCCCACCAGATAAATTATAAACTTTTTCAAATCCATAATTTAATAATAAATTTTGAGATGCATTACCAGTTACACCTTTATTACAATAAGTGACCGTTGCTACATATTTGTCTAATTCTACATTTCTTTCTCTCAGTTCAGCCAAAGGAACATGAATTGCTCCTTTAACATGTGATTTGTCATAATCTTTTTTAGAACGTGTATCGATAATTTGTAATTTTTCACCACTATTTTGGCGACGTATTAATTCAGCTGGTGTTAACAATGGATTTCGTTTTAATGCATTATCCAATGCCATTCCCGTATAAAGAATGGGGTCTTTCGTTGTCGCAAATGGTGGTGCATAGGCTAAATCTAAATGGAATAAATCTTCCGATTTTGCTTTAAACGTAATAGCTGTTGCGATTACGTCAATTCGTTTGTCTACGCCACCTTGACCGATAGCTTGTGCACCTAAGATGCGACCGGTTTCTTTATCTGCTAATGCTTTGATAGTCAATTCTTTCCCACCTAAATACTCGGCGTGGTCTGGCTTGATATTATATAAGATTTCAACATCATAACCTTCTTTTTTCGCTTCTTTTTCTGTTAATCCTGTTTGACCGACATGTAGATCAAAGATTCTGAATATTCCTGTTCCTAAGACACCTCTGTGCTCTAAATCGCCACCGGTAATGACATCTCCAGCGATTCGACCCATTTTATTAGCCGTTGAGCCTAACGGACGGTAGATTGGCTTACCTGTAATAACGGAGAAGCTTTCTGCCACATCCCCAACCGCATAAACATCTGGAAGATTAGTTTGCATTTTTTTGTTGACCGCAATTGCTCTTGAAGCTCCCAGTTCTACGCCCATTTCTTTAGCTAATTCTGTATTTGGACGTACACCTGCTGATAAAATAACGATATCTGGTTCAATTGTAATGCCGTTTGTCGTGATAACTCTCTCTACTGACGTTTCTCCTTCAATCGTTTTTACCGTGTCGCTAAGGATTAAATTAACACCTTTTGCACGCATATGCTCTTCTACACGGAAAGTCATATCTGCGTCCATAGGAGGCATGACTTGATCTTCTAATTGAACGATTGTTACTTCTAATCCTTTATGGATTAATTGTTCTGTCATTTCTAAACCAATAAATCCAGCACCAATAATCAATGCTTTTTTAGGTTGTTTAGCTGAATAGGCTCCAATATCTCGTGCGTCTTGAATATTTCGAACTTGGAACACATTATCATACTCTTTTTGATTAAATGGAGGTGGAGTGAATGGAGAAGCCCCTGTAGCAAAAACCAATACATCGTAATTTTCTAGTTTCTTTTCTCCAGAAACAAGATCCGTCACTTCTAACTGTTTGTTGGCATGATCAACTTTTGTCACTTTATGCTCGGTGAAAACTGAAACATTGTATCTCTTTTTGAACCATGCTGCATTTCTCGGGGTTAAGGCACTTAATTCTTCAACTTCGCCACCAATTTGATAAGGAATCCCGCAAACAGAATAAGAAATATCTTTTCCTTGATCGTAAACGATAATTTCAGCTTCTTCTGTGTTTCTTCTAGCTTTAGCTGCTACAGATGTACCAGCAGCGACAGATCCAATAACGACAATTTTCATTTTTTTCGCCTCTTTTCATTTAATTTAAACAATGCTTAATATTCATATCCGTCGAACCAATGTTTTGTTTTATTTGAAAACTTGACTAATAAAAGCATAACAGGAACCTCTACTAATACTCCCACAACGGTTGCTAAAGTTGCACCAGAATTTAATCCAAACAACGCAATTGAGACAGCTACAGCAAGTTCAAAAAAGTTACTTGTTCCGACCATGGCTGCGGGTGCTGCTATTGAGAATGGTAGTTTACACGCTTTAGCTCCACCATAACCAAGAATGAATATGACAATATTTTGAACAATTAGTGGAATAGCAATTAATAAAATATGGAATGGATTACTTAGAATTCGTTCACCTTGGAATGAAAAGATAATAACTAAAGTTAGTAGTAAACCAATTCGAGTTGTGCCATCAAATTTATTCACAAAATCTTTTTCAAAATAATCGTCACCTTTTTGCTTAACGACTTTTTTTCTGACAACAATTCCTAAAACTAAAGGAATAACAATAAAGACAAAAATGGAGAGTAAAAGTGTATTGATAGGGACAGATACGTTACCTATACCCAGTAAAAGTGCCACAATTGGAGCATATAAAAAGAGAACAATAATATCATTGATAGACACTTGCAATAAAGTGTATGCTGGATCACCTTTTGTTAGTTCACTCCAGACAAATACCATAGCCGTACAAGGAGCTGCCCCTAAAAGAATCGCACCAGCTATGTATTCATTGGCTAGTTCTGGACTTAAAAACGGTCTGAATACTACCAAAAAGAAAAAGGCAGAAATTCCATACATGGTAAATGGTTTAATTAACCAGTTTACTACGGTAGTTAAGATTAATCCTTTGGGTTTTTTTGTTGCATTTACAATACTGCTAAAATCAATTTTTAACATCATTGGGAAAATCATTAACCAAATTAAAATAGCTGTTGGAATTGATACATTATAATACTCAAATTGACTTAAAAAATCAGGAATTACAGGAACAAATTGCCCTATTAATACACCTACAATCATTGATAAAGCAACCCATAAACTTAAATAACGTTCCCAAAGTCCAATTCCATTTTCTTTATTTGATACTTTTTCTTTTAAAGCTGATTCTTTCATGATTTTCCTCCAATAATAATCGTATTTAATTTTTTAACGAGAAACAAAAGAAGATAAACTTTTTGCTTCTTTTTGAATGCCTTCAGTCTCACAAATACATTCAGATGAATGTGTTAATAAATGAATGGATCCTTGAATGTATTGCTGGGCTACTTGCTCGTTAATTGAGTAATGTTGCCAAGTCCCTCTTTTTTCGGCTGTAACTAAGCCAGCTTCTACTAATATCTTAATATGGTGAGACAAAGTAGGTTGAGTAAAATCAAAATGTTCTAAAATATCACACGCACACATTTCTCCGCACGACAACATATCTAGTATTTTTACGCGTTTTGGCTCCGAAAGCGCTTTGGCAACCTTCGCATATTCTTCGTAAGTCATTTTTATTCTCCTTTCTACTTAATTACAGTGAGACTTCTGCTTCTTCCAAGCATAGATTCAGCCACTTAGATAGTTCTTTATTAGTTGGATAGTCGTTAATTTTAACAACTGTTTCATCATTCAATACCGTTATAGGCAAACAGTCAATCCCTTTTTCTTGGATTAACTGCGTTACCGTTTGATTTCGAACGAATGAGTCCGGATTGGCACTTAAATTATATCGAATGAATTGTTTCCCTTTTATCTTCCGTATTTGTTGAAAGAGACTTGTTATACGGATCAGATTCCCATCTACAGAAGGTCCACAAACGCCTGTGCTACAGCACATTGGAGGTTCATAAAGAGTTATTTTATCCACTTTTATTCTCTTCCCTTCAACTAATTGATTCTAAAATTGCGATATGGATTTCCCTTTCACTTCAGTAGAATGCCACTCGACTACCGCAAAATGATCATTGGATAGTTCTGCTACTTTATTGATCCAAGTAACCTCGCTTTGAGCACGAGCTCTTAATACGTCATTCGTTGTACCACTTGTTAGCATACTATTGTTTATGACCCACCAAGTATGAGCGATTTTGGCACGATCTAAATCTTCTTGTAGGCGCATAGATTCATAGACTGGCGTATTTTCAGGTAAAGTAACCATGACCACTTCTGTTTGTTCAGGGTCTTGTAAGACTGGCAACAGTCTACGAACGGACTCAGGAACTTCACCAGAAGTTCGTTCCACTTCTTTAGCATAACTTTGAGAGGAATCTAACAATAATAAAGTATGTCCAGTTGGGGCTGTATCAATGACGACTACATCACAATCAACTGTAGCAACAATCTCTGCAAATCGTCTGAAAACGGCAATTTCTTGAGTACAAGGCGAGCGTAAATCTTCTTCAACATAGTCCAATTCCTCAGAAGACATGGTCTTACGAGCTTTAGATAAAACTTCTTCTTTATAGTCCTGTAATTCTTTTTTTTCGTCAATATGACTCATTTTAATGTTTTCCGATTCAGTGATTACAAATTCCAAATGAGCGGCAGGGTCTGTTGTTGCTAAATGAACTTTTTTCCCTTTAGCTGCCAATCCTGTTGCTAGTGTAGCAGCAATCGTAGTTTTACCAACGCCACCTTTACCCATAGTGAAAACAACTTTTTTATTTGTGCGATCTAATTCATCTACAATGTGTTGTAACTTAGGGTAATCCATTACTTCTGGAGCTTCTACAACGGCATTTGTTTGATCTGATGTTAAGAGTAACCGCAAGTTTTCAACGCCTGTTACGTTATATGAGCGTAATGGAACAATAAATGTTGGAAATTGTTTCAAATTTTCAGGCATATTTTTTAACGTTAATTGTTGTTCATCATAAATCTTTTGAGAAATGTTATCTGTCGGTCTTTCTAATAAACCATTGATAATTAATTGTTGATTTAACACACCGATTTCTTTTAATTCTTCAGAAGCTCTATTCGCTTCTACCAGTGGTCCGTTTTGTGGACGTGTCACTAACATTAAGGTTGTTTTTGTACCTTCTGATAATGTGTTTACTGCGTGTTTATACATTTCTTGCTTATCTCCAAGTCCAGAGAGCTGACCCATACATGAAACACCAGTAGTGTTTTCATCCAAAAAGTTACTCCAAGCAGAAGGCAGTTGCAACATTCTTAATGTATGCCCCGTAGGGGCAGTATCAAAAATAATGTGATCATATTGAGCTTCAACTTCTGGATTCGTTAAAAATCCAGCAAATTCATTAAATGACGCAATTTCAACGGTACAAGAACCTAATAATTGTTCTTCCATGTTGTCTACAGCTGATTCAGGTAAAACTCCTCTATACGGACCAACAACACTTTCCATATAGTCACGTGCAGCAGTAATTGGATCAAAGTTCGCTACTGTTAATCCCTTAACTTCTGGAATTTCTAAGCCGTTGTTCGTTAATTCTTTCTCAAAAACATCTTGTAAATTACTCGCGGGATCCGTACTCACTAACATAACGTTCTTTCCACTATCCGCTAAAGAAACTGCGGTAGCACAAGCTGTAGATGTTTTTCCTACTCCGCCTTTACCAGTAAAGAAAAGATATTTTGTAAGGTTTAATTGTTCTGGTTGATAATTTTTCATTTTTTAAAATCCTCCTAACAACATCCTGAGTTTGATCCACAGCAGCCACCGTCATTTGATTCCACTGGGACAAATCTAACTCCTGTAAAAGCAGTTATTTCTTCGATTGAAGGGTATCCTCCAAATTTAACTATCTCACCATTTAATAGTGTTGCTGGCAACGCATCAGCGCCCTTTTCTTGCAATAATTTACTCATTTGTTCGTTTTCTACAAATGTTTGAGGATCACTAGATAAATTGTATCTTTTAGCTTGAAATCCCTCTAATGTATCTAAAGCGTTCATAACTGAAGTAATTTGTAATAAGTCTTCATTTACAGCTGGTCCACATACACCTGTGCTACAGCACATTGCTGGTTCAAATAATGCTAATTCTGTCATAATTTTTTTGCTCCTTTGTAGAGAATTTATTTTGACACTAATACATAGACAATCGTCTATATACAATATAGAACTTTATCTATCTATAGTCAATAAAAAATAATTTTGAGTAATTGTACTAGCTTAAATTCCTGCCGCCATCTCTAAGAGTACCTCTGATTAGCAAAAAAATAACCTCAAAATATCAAGGTTCTGAATACATATTTCTATGTAATTTCATGTGTTAAAACTTAATAGGAATTTAAATTTTATTATTAGATTTTTTAATCATTCACACGAAAATTAATTTTATAAAGAGCATACTCTATACTCTTATTTTTTTTTCAAGAACTCAAAAAAGCGGAAACTCCCAGAATTTTAAATCTGGGAGTTTCCGCTTTTGTCATTTCAAGGATGGACTATTGTCTCAGCCTCTTCTAATTTATTCTTAAGATATTTTTACTTTCTCTGCAGGTGCTGATACTTCTTTTTGTTCTTTTCGACCTTTCAACTGATACTTCATTAATCTCATGCCATTGAAAATTACCACCAAGATACTACCTTCATGAACCAACATTCCGATAGACATATTCATCCATTCGCTGAAGAAGACGCTGGTCAACAAGACCAACACTACGCCAATTGCAATCACGATATTTTGTTTCATATTATTTGCGGTGGCTTTTACTAATCCTAATGCGTGAGGCAAGTTGCTGA
>NZ_JBEMBC010000076.1:0-12966 GCF_040274425.1 Carnobacterium sp. | reverse complement strand
ATTTTTTTAAACCTGTTTCATCTGTTTGTTGATTAATGGCATCGCGCCATTCTAATTCATCAATAATATTCATTTTTCTCGCTCCTTATAAACTGTATTTTTTGCATAAAAAAAGCCCGATAAAAAGAAGTTATCTTTTTATCGGGACGAAATTTTCCGTGTTACCACCCAAATTGCAGTCTGTTTTTAACGCAAAACACGCTGCCACTCATTTACTGTTAACGTAGTAATACGCTTGAGGTTAATCAAGTTACTCCAGAGTGTACTTCACAAATTGGTTTGTGCCTATTTTCATCAACCACAGGCTTTCTATTGAACAGGGACCAAGTGTTACTATGCTCTTTCATTGTAAGTTGTTATGAGATTGTCATTAGTATAGATGAAGTGAAGACAATTTGTCAATCTTGTTTTAAAAAATCTATAAAATTTTCAATCGATACAAAAGATTCTCGCCTTGGCCGACTATTATAGAACGACCGTTGTATTATCTTAAATATTGTTTAAGATTGCTTATATATTAAGGTTTTCTGTTGCAATGAACTCAGTATATTGGTTCAATAGGAATTGTAAACATATAAGAGATAAAGAGGAGGATAATGTAATGATGACACATTTTTTTGATTCATACTGGTGGATGTTTTCAGGCGTATTCGTCATAGCAAGTATTTTAATAACCTTAAATCTAGTAAAAGTAATCGGTTTTAGAAAAGAGTCTTCTTTAATGCTAAGGGTAATCGATTTGATCCTTTCGCTAGGCCTACTATTGCTTATGGTTTCAGCTAACTTTTTTTCGGGAGTTTTATACGATCAATTTAACCTAGCAACAGATAATATGCTGCTCGTCTTATCCTTTTATTCAGGAGTAGTCTTTTTAATCCAAATTTATTTCACGTTTAAACGTAATAATAAATAAGCATAATCTATGATGGCAAATAATTTAAAGAAAGCAGGAATCAAAATGGGCTTTTGGTATTTTCTCATACTCTTTGCAGGTATAGCTCTTATTGGAGCAGGTGCGGCTAAGAATGATGTTTCACGTTCGGTTAAGATTGTAGTGATGTTGTTTATTCTTGGTATTGTCTTTATTTTCATTTCGTTAGTGCTATTTATGCCAGGCAGTTCTGAAATCATTTCTCAACTGTTAGACAGGAATTAATAGGTCGAAAAATGGCATAGCTAATCCAATGTTTCAAGATATAAAAAGCATATACATTGCTAAAAATAAAACAACCTGATGATATTATTAATCGTCAGGTTGTTTTATTTAGAAACTCGTTATTTCTCATCTGTTCCAAACTCTTTTGAAATTAAATTTATAATAGTTGAAAATGTGTTTGTGCAAAATAGGATTGCTAATAATGTAATTTTTAAAATGAAATTAACCATATTTTTCATTTCTCTCCTTTATTTGTATCATTTACTTTTTCAATAAATAGTTCCTATCGAAAATAAGGTCAATCTCATATAACCCTATATGTTTGTTAATATCTTTTTCGATTTTGTCTAGAAGCTGTTCATTTGTTAGTTTAATGTCTTCTGGGACGACCACGTCGAATTGAATAATCGGGCGAGTCCCTTTTTTTTCAATACGAAAATCATGGAATTGCAGATTTAAGTTGTAGGATTTCAATAATTGTTTGACGAGTCTGTATACATTTGTTTGTTCTTCACTATGGATATCAATGGGATCCAAATGGCAGACTAAGTTAATTCCCAGTTCTGCTTTGAATTCTTTTTCAATGGCATTGATCACTACATGGGCTTGAGTAAGACTCCAACTGTCATCAATCTCAATATGGATAGTTGCAAATGTTTTCTCAGGACCATAACTATGGATCAACAAGTCGTGGTAGCCAATGATGGATTGGTGATTATCTAGATAAGCAATCATTTTTGTGAGTTCTTCCTCGCTTGG
This sequence comes from Carnobacterium sp., assembly GCF_040274425.1. Lineage (NCBI taxonomy): Bacteria > Bacillati > Bacillota > Bacilli > Lactobacillales > Carnobacteriaceae > Carnobacterium > Carnobacterium sp. The sequence continues at coordinate 11,051 of NZ_JBEMBC010000076.1, read as the reverse complement.
ACGTTTTCCAAGTAAATCATTAATAAATTCGCTGAGCATTTGAATACCACTAAAGATAATATAAAAAGCAATTAGCAGTCCTGTATAACCATCAATCTGCCAGCCTGTTAGGTGTTCAACTGCAGCCGAGACTAATACAGCAACTGTTGTGTAAACATCATTAAAGCTGTCTTTTGCGCTAGCTAACAATGTTTTTGATCCGATATGTCGCGCGGTTTCCTGGTAAAAGTAACCTTGAACAACTTTGATACCTATTGATGACACTAAAATAATAAACATCAAGGGAGAGGTTTGTAAACTTTCTGGCTGCAAAATACGTTCAATCGATGTTCTTAAAAATTGACCACCGACAAACAGAATGATTAAAGAAATGATCATGCCTGTGATGTATTCTGAACGCTGATGACCATAGGGATGTTCTTTATCTGCTGGCTTAGCAGCTATCCGAAAACCAATCAATGTTAAAACCGAAGAAGCTGAATCCGACAAGTTGTTCATCGCATCCGCTATAATAGAAACACTTCCTGAAAATAAGCCAATTAACAATTTCATTCCAAATAATAGGAAATTAGATAATAAGCCTATCTGCCCAGCTACTGTACCGAAAGCAGCTCGTGATTCTTTTCCCTTTTCTTTACTTCTTCGTTCAATCCATTCAAAAAAATAATTCACAAAGACCCTCCTAAAAACCAAACTTGAAAACAAAAAAATATGAACTGATAATTGCTGTGTCCATATATATTTTGCATAAACAAAAGTATAACAAATTATAACTTTTAGTAAACACATAAAAGTGGTTACATGCGTAAATTATTTTTTTATAGGAATATCTTTATCTGTAACTTACTGAAGTATAACTAGCAAAATTGTAAGTTGTTTAAGTAAGTATCAAAAGCGACTTAATTAGTGGATAGTATAGTGCAAAAAAACGATGTAATAACCTCACTGATGTTAACCAATTCTACTAAAGAGAGCTTGAATCAATATGGTGAAATGTAGGATTGAGATACATTTAAATAAGCCAAAAACTAAAAGTAAAAAAAGAGTAATCATCAACTCAGGTACAAGTTGTTAGTCTTTTTTGTTCTACAAATATATTCAATACTTAATCGGAAAACAGTGGTATAGCAGGCGGTATCCCGGCTTCAGGTAGAAGATATAAGAAAATTGTAAAAAGAATTAATAGAAACGAGAATAATACTACAAAGTAAAGAGCAATATGTTTTCTCTTTGCAATAATTGATAAAATAGATAAAATAAACCCCCCAGCGGATAGAAAAACACATATTGAAAATGCAAACCATATATTATACGCCCCTATTATGGTTAAGCTATTTGATGAGAATAGAACAATATAAGTTGATACAAAAATGATACTTAATGTTGAAAAAAACTTTGTGTTTTTCTTAAGCAATTATAACCCCTCCATTTCTCTTTTCCTAATTGCCTATTTAAATTATATCTCAAATAAATATCTGAAATTGCTTAAAAGTCTATCAAAATTTTGTTGAATTATATTTAATTTTTAAGTGCTTTTTTTTACTTATACCTATCTCAAGGAGCAAATCCATAATATAAAATTTCAAAAATAGGCTGTCCCAGTATTAAAATTCCAGCTAATGCACCTACATAAAAAATTATGAAGATTACTTTCAATAAGGGAAATTGATCTTGTGCTCCTATTTTTTTTATTCCATACCATGCAAAAATAACTAATTGAGGTATAAACAACACAAAATAGGAAGTAGTAACAAATGTGGAAAATTTCTCATATGCCTGAAACCCTACATTTTGGGTAGTCATTAAAAAAACCAATTTTTCAAACCAAAGAAAGAGAAATGAGAGTTGTAAAAGAGATGAAAAAATAGTAATGCTAAAAGAAATATATTTCTTTTCTTTTCTGACTAATAAATAAATACTTCCAATATAAACGATTCCAACTACGATAGCGTAAAATGGTTGCATTGCGAACAAGAATACCGCCTCTTTTCTTTATCTAAACAACATTATTATCACAATATTTTAAACATACATTCTTAAAATTGTTTTATCTATGTAAGATTCATTATCGTTTCTAATTTTTAGTTACTGAACTTCTGCTTCGATAACTGTAATTTCACCGTCTGCAAAAACTTTACTTATACCTTTAGAACCATCTTTTTCATTTAACCAATCAATATAATACTCGCCATCTTTTTTTTCTGTAGAGATAATTTTAGCCGTTCCCATAATAGTACTATTTTGATCGATAATTGTTTGTTCTGCTTCTTCTTGAGAAGTATTGGAGCATCCCGCTATAAAAAACAAAATTAACGCACAAACTCCAAAGAAATAATTTTTCACGAAAACAAACTCCTTTCAAATTAATTTTATTATTTTGATACTTCTTTTTTATCTTATTTCTAAATTACTTAACAGATAGTTATAAACAACAGCATAAATTTAATAAAATAAATACTTGGTAACTGTCTGACAAGAGTAGACTCTTATCAAACATAAGATAAGTTTGGAAAGAAAGAGAAGAATATTTATATATTTTAAGAAAGAATTGCTTCTTTTTTTCCTTGAACAACCCAATAATCGGCAATACCGCCCATTTTAGACCAACTCCAACCAACGATAACGAGACCAATGGCAGCTGAAAATAGACAATCTAATCATTTTAAATCTATGATATCTCGCAAATCATCTAATTGAGAACTAGATATTTTACCTACTCTATCTTCTGAGCCTATCCCATTTATTACGGTCGATTCATTTCCATCCAACCATATACTAATAGGATGTGTAGATGTGCCTTCTTTGTAATGACGTATTTGCAATATGATATCTGCATACCCATCTGGCTTGTCTATTTCCTCTGTAAAATTAATTTTATCAAACCAATTTTCAAATTCTGCTATTTTTTCTTTATCTTTTATTTCTTCAGAAAATTCATAGCTTGATTCACTCATTTGGCTTCCAACCTGTAATGTTTTATCAGGCTTTATAACTTTCGGTAAGATTAATAATATCAATAATAAAATGCTAACAGTAAAAAATACTATTTTCTTTTTGATAAAAAAACAACCTTTCTTTTAATAGTTGAATTGTATTGTTTAGATTATATCAAACTCATCATTCTATGTCTGACTTTCTTTTATCGTGCTTATTTTAAAATTAAGATAAGCACGATACATGAAATTGGATAAAATCAGGTATCAAGAATACTGTTCTAATAGGGTTCTTTTTTGTATAGGGATCTAATGCATGATTTCGAGGTATGATAAACAAAATCATGTGTCGCTTTTATTAGAAGAAAAGACTTTTAAATGAGCTGCAATGTCTATTCAATATAAATTCAACAACTTTTATTAGGTTTGATGTGCAATAAAATTACAAATGTCGTTAATTCAGATTACTCTGAAAATTCAAGTGTTGTAGGGAGTAGAATCTTTTTATGTATAACTACTCATTGATTACACCTTAATAATTATTATATTTTTTTACTATCTTTAAAATAAATATAGGAACAAAAACTAAAGACTGCATAGCGATTGTTCTGATTATTGCACCTGATAGACCATTGCTGTTTGTAAAGAAATAGATCTCTATAAAAAGCACTGCAAATGAGATGATAAATAACATGATAATTTTTTTTAATGTAAGGTTCTCTCTCATTTCTATATCCCTTCAATTCATATTATTTTTTATAACTAATTTGTGACGGTAATAGTTACTAAATATTCTTTTAAATGAAATAAATAGTTATTAATACAACTTTATCTGCTATATTTTATATGTTACTAAAAAAATAGTTGGAGGAATTCATTTGAAAAAATTAATCTTTCTTTTAAGTAGTCTTGCTTTTTTTAGTTTTTTTACTGCAACAAAGGTACAAGCTGAAGAATCTTTTCCATCACCAGAGAGTAGTGTTTTCTATGATTTAAATCAAGGTGGACTACAGCAGTTTGAAGTTGAGAATGATCTAGGAGAGACCTATACCATTACCATTGAAGAAGAGCCTCAATTTTTTATTATGGCAAGTGCTGTTAAGAGTGGTACATATAAAATTACAAAAGAAAAAGCATTACAATGGAAAGCTAGTTACAAAATTGATGTAAGTAATAATAAAATTACACGAGCACACTCTGCTTCAGCAACAGCCTTCACTGGAAGCTTTAAAAGTTTATTATTGAAAGTAGATAGTTCTACACAAGCCACTTATTATTTAAAGCGAACAATATTACTTGCAGAGACCTCTATAAACTTAAGAGCTAAGTTGGCAGGAAGCAGTATTTCGATAACGTATTAGTCATTACTCGCCAAGGTACTCAACAGTAACCGTCCCCCAGCCGAAAATATCGCTTAAAATACCGTATCCAATGAACAAATTAAATGCTATACAACAAATACACGCTATGTAGACTACCTTATATAGTGTGTTTGTTTTTTTATTTCTAATGATGAGAAGAGGGGAGACAATTAAACCTAAAGGTGCGATTAAGAAACTGAGAATAGAAAGAACCAATAACATTAAACCTTCATCGTTTTCACTTGTTCCACGAATAAAATCTAATTTTCGATAATTTTCTTGGATCTTAAGTTCATTTGTTTCGATTTTTTTTTTAAGCACTTGGTTTTCTTTCAGCAATTCGTCTATGGATACTTCATAGTAAACACTCAGTTTTACTAGATTATCCAAATCAGGATAGCTATTGCCATTTTCCCATTTTGAAATTGACTGTCTGGAAATGCTTAAATATTCCGCCACATTTCCTTGGGAAAAACCTTTATTGATTCTGCTTTCTTTTAAACGTTCTCCTAATGCCACAACTTTTCCTCCTCGTATCTTATTTTTCTTTATCGTACCTGAAAGTAAGCACCTTTGGCTATAAGCCAGTGGTTGCGTTTAGCACGCATTGGTTTACATTAGGGGATAAAATCAATAAAACTACTCGTGCAACAAATAGTTGCTATTGTGTAAACGACTAGGTTCTATAAAAGTTAGTAAAAATAGTTGATAATAGTTATAGCCAGGAACAACTAATGATTAAATGTAATGGTCTTCATTTTTAGTACATTACAGCTCAGAATAAAAATTAGGAGCAGACAATTGCTTCTTATAAAAAAGGGAGGTATATTTTTGAATAACAGACATAAAAAAGGTGTTTTTATGTTAACTGTACTTTTATTTCTAGCGTCTTGTACTCAAAAAAAAGAACAATTAGAAGTATTTTCCATTCCCATATCTAATGGAGAAGTTTCCGTGAAAAATTTTAATATCATCAGTACTAAAGGCCAAATATATATTGAAGACAACTATTATTTGAAATTTCAGGATGAAAACATAAAGAGTATTAATTTTGGTATTTATGATAAAGAAAGTAAACTAATCTATTCGTTTGCGCAAAATGTTGATTTCTTTAGGGATACTGATAAGATCGAAGAGAACACAGGTTTTATTATTGATAGTAGTCATTTTAGAACGGGCGATGAAATAAAAATAGAAGTTAACTATACTTATAGTGACGGGACAAAAAAATCCTTTACTAGTAATGAAAAGCTTGAAAATGAGAATGAATAAATTGCAGCGTTATAAATTAACGCAGCATGGATAACTGAATCATGAACAAAGCTATGAGGTTACTACCAGAAGCAATTAAGAAAGATAGTCAACGAGCAAAACTAAATAAAAGGGTAGGGCGAAAATTAATATTTTCCAACTATAAAAAATAGATTTTGTTGTGTTTACCGGATTTGAATAATAATTACAGCGTTGTCTATCACCGCTAACGAAAGCTCCAGAAAGTATTATTGCAAGGACAGTCAAACCAACAGAAGAATAATGAATTGTTTTGTTAAAACTAAGACTTGTAAAAATAGCTAGTAAATAAATCAAAAATATTAAAACGACACTTATATAGAAAATCTTTACCGTAGCAAGTAAACTTCTTTTCATTGGAGTATCTCCTTTTAACTAGTGATTGTTTTTACATTCGTTCAAATTTATATTATACTTGATATTGTTCAGCAAATCACTTGCGGTTCCGTTTTTCTGTGACCTGGTTTGTGAAAAGTATATATTGTTGTTGGTTTTAACTTTTACTATTAAAGTGAAAAGGTAAAGATGGTAATTTGCATCGGTGTAAAAGGATGTTTGTTAAAGTAACAAATTGTTGGCAAGTATTTATAGATACTGTGATATGGCTAAAAAAAGATCGAGACAGTTTAATTTGTCTCGATCTCTTTTTTATTTAGAGTGCTTATGTTACTAGTTTTTACATAGAGTTTATTCGCCAAGATACTCAACAGTTGTAGTTCCCCAGCCTAAATAGTCCCCAGTAATACTATAAATAACAAATGCATTAACTAATAAACTACAAGCACACGCAAAGTAAACAAATTTATGCAGTGTATTTGTTTTTTTATTTCGTTTCATTACAATTGGCGCTACAAATAAACCGAATGGAGCAATTAAGCAACCCATAAAAGCAAGGATTAGAAGTATGAGTCCTTCATCTTTTTCAGTATTCCTCCAAATAGAATCTATCTTTTTGTTAGATTCTTCAATTTCAAGTTCATTTATTTCAATTTTTTTCTTAAGGTTTTGATTTTCTTTCAGCAATTCATCAATTGAAACTTCATAATATGTACTTAACTTTACTAAATTGTCTAAGTCAGGATAACTATTATTATTTTCCCATTTTGAAATCGATTGTCTTGAAATATTTAAATATTCCGCCACATCTCCTTGGGAAAACCCTTTATTGACCCTACTTTCTTTTAGGCGCTCGCCTAATGCCATGTTTACTCCTCCTTGAAACCTTGCTTTTCTCTATCATACCGAAAGTAAAGACGGTTGACTATACTTTATGGGTTATATTTTAACAATGGATGATTTAATTAAGTGAAAAATTTCGTTTTTTATTGGACTGAAAATGAAAATCTAGTTTTTTAGAAAAGGGTGACGTATTTAGTAATAAAGAGGTGATAAATTCTGAGTTTTTCACACATCGTAAATCAAAGGCTTGACGAGGTTGGTTTTGTGCATTTGCACAATTACTTTTGTTAGTATGACAATAGATTTTTGATGAAATGAAAAATATAATGTAAGCGCACACAGACAAATGTTAGGAGATGTTTTAGATATGGTAGATAGTACGATTCCTTGGTTTGCAGCGATTATTGGGTTACTCGTTGCAATTATACTTATTTTGAAAAAATTTAATCCTGTATATTCTTTATTCTTTGGAGCAATTATTGGTTCATTGATTGGTGGAGCTTCATTGGTTACAACGATAGATATTTTAATTAATGGGACACAAAGCATTATTGGAACAGCTATTCGAGTTCTTGCAGCAGGTATGTTGGCAGGAGTAATGATGGAATCCGGTGCAGCGGAGTCGATTGCAAATGCGATCGTTACTAAACTAGGGGATCAAAAAGCTATTTTATCTTTGGCTCTTTCAACTATGATCATTACTGCAGTGGGTGTATTCATTCCAGTAGCTGTATTGATTGTTGCCCCTATTGCATTGTCTGTAGGGAAACAAACAGGTATCAGTAAGATTGCCTTATTAACGGCTTTATCGGGCGGGGGAAAAGCTGGAAATATTATTTCTCCAAACCCAAATACGATTGCTGCAGCAAATGGTTTCGATTTAAACTTAAGCAGTGTCATGTTAGCTGGTTTTATCCCCGCTGTATTTGGACTTGTAACTGCTGTTATTATTGCAAATGCAATCAAAAATAAAGGTGAAATGGTAAGAGATAGAGATATTCTGAAGCAAGAAACAAAAGAATTAATGCCTTTGAGAAAAGCATTAGTCGCTCCAGGATTATCAATTTTCTTATTGTTGATCAATCCAATCGGAACAGTCCTAAAAATAGATGCTATTGCAAATTTAAAAATAGACGCATTGTATATATTACCTTTTGCTTCAATTGTAGGAACGATTGCAATGGGACATGCGAATAAAATCAGTGAATATGCTTCTTCAGGAATTAAACGCGTAACAGATACGGTTCTAATTCTGATAGGTGCTGGAGCGATTGCAGGACTGATATCTGCATCTGATCTGTCTGTTCAAGTAGTAAAAGTAATTGAAATGATAGGAATTTCAGGTACATTCTTAGCACCAATCTCAGGTATTTTGATGGGATTAGCAGTAGGATCAACTTCTACGGCCGTCATTCTTGCTACTGGCTCATTCGGAGAGGCAATTTTAAATACCGGAACTTCTTCTTTAGCAGCATCTGTAATGGTTCATACAGGAGCAACCGTTATTGATAGTGTTCCTCAAGGAAATTATTTCCATATTACGGCAAATAGTATGCATATGACAATTAAAGAAAGAATGAAAGTTATTCCATATGAAATGTGTATAGGTGGGGTAATGGCTGTAGTCGCAACAGTGTTGTATGGATTTATCCTTAATTAATCAAAAGAAAAGAGGAAAATAAAAAATGAAGAAAACATTTGTGGTGGCACCTGATTCTTTTAAAGAAAGCATGAGCGCAAAAGAAGCCTGTGAAGCAATGGCTAGAGGAATCAAGAAAGTTTTTACAGATGCGGAGATCAAACTTGTTCCTATGGCTGATGGTGGCGAAGGAACAGTGGATTCGTTAGTAGATGCAACACAAGGAAGAAGGATCGAAGTTGAAGTATCTGGACCGATTTTCCAAGAAAAAGTAACAGCATATTATGGCATTTTAGGTGACTGCAAAACGGCTGTTATTGAAATGGCGAAAGCAAATGGGATCGAACTGTTAGCAAAAGAGCGACGAAATCCACTCATCACGTCTACATATGGTACGGGTGAATTAATCAAAGCAGCTCTTGATGAAGGTGTAGAAAAAATTATTATTGGAATTGGCGGCAGTGTAACAAACGACGGCGGAGCTGGAATGGCTGAAGCGTTAGGTGTGAAATTTCTAGATCAAAATGGACAACCCATTCCTCAAGGAGGAGGATCTTTAAATCTTTTAGCTTCAATTGATACTTCTGAACTAGACCCCCGCATAAAAGATATTGAAATAGAAATTGCTAGTGATGTTACGAATCCTTTGACAGGTGAACATGGGGCTTCTAATGTTTTTGGTCCTCAAAAGGGAGCTACTCCTGAAATGGTAGAACAGTTAGATGCTAATTTGAAACACTACGCACAGATTATTCAAAGAGATGTTCAAAAAACAATTGAACACTTACCTGGATCTGGAGCAGCAGGTGGTTTAGGTGCTGGTTTACTTGCTTTTACCAATGCAATATTAAAACCTGGCATTGATATTGTTATCGAAATCAATGAATTAGAAGCACATATTGCTGGTGCAGATTTTGTTTTTACAGGTGAAGGAGGAATGGATTTCCAAACTAAATTTGGCAAAGCACCATATGGAGTTGCAAAAGTTGCAAAACACTACCAAAAACCAGTCTTTGCTTGTGCTGGGTATGTCGGAAAAGATGTAGAAGTGCTTTATGATGAAGGAATGACGGCAATTTTTGGTATTATGGCAAAAGCAGAACCAATTGAGGAAGCTTTGAAAAACGGAGAATCAAATCTAGAACGAACTTGTGAAAACATTGCTCGAATATTATATTTGGCCAATGGTATATAGTCCTGATTTAGGAATAAAATAAACAGAAAACTTGATATTTTAAGTCTAAAGTAAGATACTTTAACGTATATGTCGGTCAAGAACCAGTTTAGAAGTTGTCATTTCTAAACTGGTTTTTGCATAGAAAAGGTGGCAGAGGGGCAGTTGTTAACTAAAAAACAAGCTAGTTTAATCGTCAGCAAGCTGATGGGAGATATCCCTTATAACATTAATATTATGAATGATTTAGGGATCATTATTGCAAGTGGCGACAGTAATCGGATAGGAACTTCGCATAGAGCAGCTGAACGAGCAATCAAAGAAAAAAAGATCATTGAAGTTTACCATGATACGCATCTAGAGAAAAAAGGAACCAATGAGCCAATCATTTATGAAGATAAAATAATTGGAGTGGTGGGCATCACAGGTGAACCTGACGAAGTTCGCCCGTTTACAAAAATTGTCAAGACTGTTTCCCTTTTGCTTATTGAAGAACTAAATATTTATAAGCAAAAAGAGGAAGATAGAGTTGCGAAGAAAGCTTTTTTGAAGCAGTTAATAGATTCGGATGGCGTATATACAGAATCATTAAAAAAAGAAGCAAGGGAAAACTATAAATTAGAACTAGGAAAGCTGTATTATGGAGTTTTTGCTGAAGGAAAAGACGTTTTACGGTCAGTTGCCTATAAGAAAGAAGTATTTGCATGGCATGAAGGATATATAATTTTTTTAGAAACGCTGGAACCAATAACTACAAGGAATGATGAGCTGATTATTATCAGTACACATGAAAAAAATATTGGACTTATTCTTCAAAATATCAAACAAACACATTTGATGCTTTCCTTTTTTAAATGGAAGAAAAAAGGAATCGAACGAACGGATACTTATTATTTAGCTAATTTATTTTCATTTTCTATTCCGCCAAATCAGGATCTTTTGAAAAAAATAAAAGAAGCAGCGCCAGAATATGCAGAAACATTAGTTTGTTTTGCACGAAATAATAAGAGCATCAACGATACTTCATTGGAACTTCATATTCACAGAAATACATTGAATTATAGAATTCAAAAGATAGAAGAGATAACGGGAAGAAATCCTCGTATTTGGTATGAATTATGGGAGCTGTTTTATCATTTTGCTTATCATTTCATGAATGAGGAAGATTAAAGAAAGGACTAGATTTATTTGACTTTAAATTACTTAGAACAATATAGGAGATTGCTTTCAATAGCTGAGGCAGGAATATTTTATGGGAAAGATCCATTTGATAAAGAACGTTATGAAGAATTACAAAAGCTGTCATTGAATTTAATAAGCCATTTGGGAAATGAACCAATTGAAAAGTTGGAAAATATTATAGATTCTAGTGAAGGATACCCTACTCCTAAAATTGATGTTAGAGCGTTTATCAAGAAAGAGAATAAAATATTGCTTGTAGAAGATTTGACGACAAAAGAGTGGGCATTGCCTGG
>NZ_JBEMBC010000075.1:0-13023 GCF_040274425.1 Carnobacterium sp. | reverse complement strand
GGAGTTCTTTGTTTAATTGGTAATTATGTAAATCATAATCTTTATTCTAGTGAAAATAATCATTAATTAGTACTCAAAAAATTTATAAATCATCAGAAGTACTACATTTATACATTACAAAAAAACGCCCTAGTGGCTCACTAGAACGTTCAAATCAAAATTAAATTATTTCAATCTTATTTTTGTATATTCGACTACTTAATCTAAATGGTTAATCTACGAAACTATTTAGAAACTTACTTGCCTCGCTATTAAATTTCCACATTACACCAAATTTATCAATTACCATTCCAAAACTAGCTGACCATGGTGTAGAAGATAATGGCATAGCCACAATTCCGTTTTCTGATAGTTTTTCGAAAATTTGATTATTTAGTACTGGATCAGCATCTATGATACTGATTAAGACATTATTTCCTGTTATGATTTTCCCAGTTACAGCTTGCATTGAAGGCAGGACATCAGATAACATTAATGTATTTCCTAAAAATTCAATACGAGATTCCATGATCATATTTTGTTCTGCTTCTGTTAATGGATAATTTGGATCCTGCCCAAAGTCCCCAAACCTCACTTTTTTTACACTCGTTGCTTGCAGTGCTTCCGCATAAAAAGTCAATGCTTCTTCTGTCTTTCCATCAAATTGTAAATAAGTTATCATTTTCATCATTTATTACCTCCTTTTTATATTTGAAGTATAATGGGTCATAGGTGACAACAGTGTGTCGTATATTGGAGGAGAACTATGAAAAAAATTGAACGTCTTATCTCAATAGTGATGATTTTATTACAAAAGAAAGTTGTTTCAGCATCAGAATTTAGTCAAATTTTTAATGTTACAAAACGAACGATTCAAAGAGATATTGAATCATTAGGTTATGCTAATATCCCTATTTACGCAATACATGGTGCTGACGGAGGGTATGGACTAATAGAAGAGTATAAATTTGATAAGCGATTATTAAATCATAGGGACATTGAAAACATCTTTATAGCTCTAGGTGGTTTTGAACAGCTGATTACGAATCAAGAAATTCAAGAAACTATCCAAAAAATTAAAGGAATGACTAGTTTAGATATTTCTCCGAAACTTCATTTAACCTTTTATGATTGGACGGGAAGAAGTCAAATCAATGAAGAGATTACGTTAATAAATCAAGCAATTGAGAACAAATGGTTATTAAATTTTGACTATATAGACCAAACCGGAAACAAAACAAATCGAATCGTAGAACCTTATAAAATACATTTAAATGAAATGCATTGGTATCTTTTTGGTTATTGTTTAGAAAGAGAAGACTATCGGACCTTTAAGTTGACTAGGATATTAAATATTCAAAAAGACGGTTACTTTATCTCAAGATCTGATAATAAATGGCAGGAAGAAAAAAGATACATTAAACAACAAAGTTTATTTAGCGTACAACTACTGATAGATGTGAGTGTAAGAGATCAATTTGTTGAGAGGTTTGGTAAAAATGCTGTAAAAAGAGTCACTCAAAATAACTATCTAGCGACAGTTGAATTGCCAGAAAACCAATTTGGCTTCCAGTTTCTAGCCGGATTCGGCAAGAAAATAAAAATAGAATACCCAGAAACTTTTATTACTAACTATTTAGCCTTTTTGGATGACACAGTAAAGTTATATAGATAACATTTTATAGGTCTCATCTTTAAGAACTATTTTGGGAGGAAATTTTAGATCGAACTTTGTTTTTAAATTTACAGACCAGAAACAACAGCCAAATGAATAAAGTTCCATAAGATAGTTAGTAAAGCACTTGAACAAATAAGAAATAACTTTGTTTATTGGTGATTATGTAAACTTTATATGTTTTTCAAGTATATAAAATTTTTTTTAACGTAACTTTACTAATATTAAATTTGAAATTTTGGTATATATATAATGTTTTATGTTTATACTAAGACGTGCGTTATTATGTGTACAAGAAGGTGAGGTCTGCAAATGTTAGAAAGTATTATTACAAAAACTAGTGAACTGATTGCTTATATTGAACCATATAAGTTAGACATAGTTTTAACTGTTCTTGTAGCCACATTTACAATAATACTGGCTTTAGGGGAAGACGTGAAAAATAAATACTATCAAAAAAAATATTTATTAACCTGTTATTTGTTACTATATGTTCTTTCAAATGTTTTGGGAGCGAACATCATATGGATTCTATTTAGTTTCATATTCTTAATTTTACCTTTATCTACATTAAATTTATCTTATTCAAATAATAAAAATAATTTTCTAGAACAAGAATTAAGTACTATCCAATATTGGATATATCATACTTTATATTGGATATTTATAGTGGAGTGGTACATTCTCCTCCTATGTATCCTAATAACCAGTTTTACACCTAACTTATACATTAAAACTTTAATCATACTTGTTTTTTCAATAATTCACTTATATAGAAATTCAAAAGATATATTAGGAGTTCAACCATTTTCAACTACTAGAGATCAGATTGTTAAGCAAATGAATCAATTTAATAAACAGTTTTATACTATTAAGGAAGCAGAAAATGAACACAGAAAAGGCAAAGAAGACATTCGTTTTTATTTGTTAGGATTTATTATCTATGCTGAAGATAGAGATTATTTTGAAAGAAACGGGCATAATACAAACTTTAAAAGATTATTTGAACAAAAATTTGATGTAACTTTTAATATATTTAATATAATAAAAAAGTTTAAATTTATTATAGATGAAAATTCAAATATGCAGCTTGAAAATAGTGGAAAAACAAATAAATTAAAGCATATTATAAAAGTAATAAAAAGTGCTTATAAAAGGTATTTCCGAGGTTATTCAACAATAGAAATGCAACATATTAGAATTAGTGTAATGAACCCTAATTCTTTTGATTATGTGATTAGAAGGAAACTTTTTGTTGAAGGGGTTTATACCTATTTTTATTTCTGTTCTTGGAAAAGATTTATTTTAAGAGTAAATGATAAAAAATTTAACGCCAAAAATGTAACCACCTACCTAAAAGTAATAACGCTAAAATCATATTATATGGATAAAAACATATTAAATAATCCAGTAAAACATGATGTCTTAGTTAATAATTTCAAGTCAAGATTAGATCAAAAAGATTATGCAGATTTATATAGTTTTTTTAAATACTTAAAAGACGATTATAAGGAAGAATTAATAGATAATTTTGAGATTGCTAATAAAGTATATGATGTAAATTAGTAATTAATAGGAGTTTAAGTACAGAAAGATATTACTTGATTTTCAATTTTAGAATCCTAGTCTAAAACTGAGTAAGGTCTCGCTAATTTCATCCTCATTGATCCCGATATAGCGCTTCGTAATTTTCTCGCTGCTATGTCCAAATATTTCCATCAGAGTGGCCACGTCTTTGGTTTTCTTGTAATAGTGGTAACCAAACGTCTTACGCAGCGTGTGCGTCCCGATATCGTCTCTTCCTAGCAGGGCAGCCACTCTTTGAAACATCTGATAGACCGTATTGACTTCCAAATGACCACCTTTAGTGCTAGGAAACAAATAATCCTCTGGTGCTAAGTCTTTTGTATAGTCTTGAATCAAGTCCTGAAGACTACTCAAATACAAAATACGAGTCTTACCCGTTTTCTTTTCGACAATACGGGGATTTTTTGAGGAAATCAGGTCTTGTTTCTTTAATTTAACGATATCGGACATGCGCAAACCGCTATTAATGCCGATCAAAAATAGAAAAACATCCCGATCCGCGTTTTTGTTTCTTCTTAAACAAAATAAAAAGTCGTTTATTTCTTGCTGAGTCCGTAATGGTTGGACGTTGTAACTCATTTAAAAGCCCTCTCCTCTCACAAAAGTGATACATGATTTTGTTTAGTATACCATATAATCATGTATTGAAGGGCGTTATAAAAAAAGAACCCTATGGGAATAGGATTCCCGATACACGTTTTTATCCAATTTAATGTATTGTTCTGTTAAAAATTTAGTGCTTCAACTAAGAACTCTTTTAAACTTCAAAAGAAGACATTCTAGCAGAATTACCTAATTCTTCTTCTATGCGTAAAAATTGATTATATTTTTCAACTCTTTCAGAACGCGCAATTGAACCTGTCTTAATTTGACCTGCATTCATTGCTACCGCAAAATCTGCAATAAAGGTATCCCCTGTTTCCCCTGATCTATGAGAAATCATAGTTGTATAATGATTTTTTCTAGCCATTTTAATGGCTTCAATTGATTCAGAAACAGTTCCAATTTGGTTTAATTTAATTAGGATTGAATTGGCTACACCCTTATCAATTCCCTCTTGGAAAATTTCTGGATTAGTTACAAAAATATCATCTCCTACTAATTGAATCCGATCACCCATTAAATCCGTCATTTTTTTGAATCCATCCCAATCATGTTCAGATAGACCATCTTCAATAGAAATAATAGGGTATTTCTCAATAATAGTTTGATAGTAATTTATCATTTCATCGGAATTCAATTCTTTTCCTTCAAAATGATAAATACCATCGGAACTAAATTCACTAGCTGCAGGATCCATAGCAATAGCTATATCTTTACCAGGTTCATATCCAGCTGTTTTAATGGCTTCAACTAATAAACTAAGTGCTTCTTCAGTTGATTTTAATCGAGGAGCAAATCCGCCTTCATCCCCTACAGCTGTTTCTAAACCTTTCTCTTTTAAGATTTTTTTCAACGTATGATACGTGTCTGCTACCATTTCTAATCCTGTCCGGAATGTTGAAGTACCAATAGGAGTAATTAAAAATTCTTGTACGTCTATACCAGAATCAGCATGTTTTCCACCATTGATAACATTAAAAAATGGCAATGGGATTTCTAAATCAACCCCTCCAAGATAACGATAAAGTGGAATGTTTAATGAGTTAGCTGCAGCTCTAGCAACGGCCATAGAGACACCTAAGATGGCGTTAGCGCCCAATCTCTCTTTATTTGGTGTTCCATCTGCTTTTATCATTAAACTATCTATAGCAGCTTGATCAAACGGAGAGCGACCTGCTAACAAAGCATTGATTTCAGTATTCACATTTTCTACTGCTGTTAATACTCCCTGTCCTCTTAGTCTATCTCCTCCATCTCTTAGTTCAACGGCTTCTTTCTCTCCAGTAGAAGCACCTGAAGGAACCGCAGCTCGTCCCAATGAACCATCCGTTAAATGAACATCTACTTCTACCGTTGGATTCCCACGTGAATCAAATATTTCCCTTGCTGTAATGAAATGAATACCTGCTGACATATTGTTTCCTCCTTTAATTTTAAACAACAAAAATGACACCTACTTAAATAAACGCAGGAAAATGCGCTTGTCTAAGTAGGTGTCATTAATCATATCTATTTATGATAGTTAAAGGCGAACACCATCACCTATTTTGTTATTTATCCAAAGAATAGCAATAAACAACATTTTAATCAATTAATAAGCAATTTACGTTCCTTTATTTTAAAAGATAGACTTTTGTCCTTTATAAATCGAATGATTGCCGTTAAAAATATAAGAAATACAAACAGTAAAAAGAAAATAGGGTAAATAATTAAAGCCAAAAACTTCTGCTCCGATTAGTGCAGGTGCAATGAGCGTATTTGTAGCCGAAGAAAATACACTTGCATAACCTAATGCAGCTACAAACTCTACAGGCAAACCGAATAAAGGAGCAAGCCAAACACCTAGACTAGCACCAATCGAGAAGATGGGGGTTACTTCTCCGCCTTGAAAACCTGCGGCTAAAGTGAGGATCGTTAAAAGGAACTTTATAATCCAATCATATCCATAAATACTTTCTCCACCAAAACTAGCAGCTATTAAATTTGTTCCAAGACCCGAATATCTACCCATATGGAAAATTAAAAGCAATAAACTAATTAAAATCCCTACAAAGAAAATTCGCTTACTTAAATCAGGGATTTTCTTTCCTATAAATTGTTTTGAGTAGCCTAAAACATAAGCAAAAAGTCCACCCACAACCCCAAATACCATGCCTAAGATGATCATTTTAAAAATGGTTTGGCTATCCATAGTTACAGCAACATCTAAATTAATTGAAAATTTTTCTAAGCCTAAAAAGTGAGAGACATAACTGGCCACAAATGCTGCGATTAGAGCAGGAAATAACGCTAAATATTCTAATTTACCGACTACTAATACCTCTAAGGCAAAAAATGTAGCTGCAAATGGCGTTTCGAATAGGCCACCAAACCCAGCGGCCATTCCTGTAATCAACATTATTTTTGAAGCGTTTCTATAGGGTAGTTTTCGACCAATTGCATGAGAAAAGGTTGCACCAATTTGAACCGCAACCCCTTCACGACCAGCACTACCACCAAACAAGTGTGTCATCCACGTACCAATAATCGTTAAAGGAATCATTCGTTTAGGAATTTCCTGCAATTCTTCATTACCTGCAGAAAAAACTAGACTCATGCCTTTATTCGTATTTTTCCCTATTTTTTTGTACATATAGACAATGATTAAACCTGCTATAGGAAGAAAAGGGATTAAGTAGATAGAATAACTATCTCTAAAATTGCTGATAAGAATAAGAACTTCTCCAAATAGGGCATCTAGCATGCCAACTACTAGTCCAATAAATACTGCGACAACTGCGTATAGTCCAATTTCTTTATACTCTACTATATATTTCCTCATGTTTTTGTTCCTTTCATCCAATATAGAACTGATTATATTTTTCCTATAACTACTGATATCATAGTAACAAGTAGCTTAAAATCCTATTTCTCTAGCAGTTTTTTGTAGGAAAGATCTATGAATGTTGCACCTAATGGTGCTGTCAAAATAATAGCAAGAACGGCGACACTTAAAATAAGGCTACCTGCTGGCACCCCCATTGCTAGCGGAAGAGAACCAATCGCAGCTTGTACCGTCGCTTTTGGTGTATAGGCGCCTGCTGTGAACAATTTTTCTTTAACGGTTAGACTTGTACCAGATACACTTAAAAAAACGGCTAGCATACGGAAAATTAAAGAGATGACGATCAATAGAACAACAGCAACTCCTGCTTCACTAAGGGCCGTTATATCCGTTACTGATCCTACCAAAACAAATAAAAATACTTCTGAACCTAACCAAACCTTTGAAAACTTAGTATTGATTCGTTTAGCTAAAAGTGGATATAACTTCAATATAATCCCCCCTAAAGCCATAACGCCTAATAAACCTGAAATTGGAAAAATCCCTTTCAAACTCTCTTCTAGAGAAACCATTAAGAAACAGATACTTAAAATCACTAACACTTTAACGGTATCACGAATATGAAGGTACTTGAATAGTTTAACCATGAGATATCCCATTAGAATTCCTAATAGAATACCAAATAAAATTGCTACAGGAACAGAGAGCAATGAAAAGAAATTGAATCCATTTCCTTGAAACATTCCCAAGAATGACGTGAATAAAACAATGACAAAAACGTCATCTACAGAGGCTCCTGCTAAAATCATTTGGGGAATCCCTTTCGCTTTTCCGTAGCCATTTTCAATAAGAAAAATCATTCGCGGAACCACAACTGCAGGAGAAACAGCTCCTAAAACGGCCCCTAAAATAGCGGCTTCTAAAGTACTGATTCCAAATAACAACGGAGCGAGTATCGTTACAGTTATTATTTCAAATGTAGCCGGCAAAAAGGTCATTAAAATAGCCGGGCGACCATTCTTTTTCAGATCACTAATATTCATTGTCAATCCTGCCCTGAACAAAATAACGATCAATGCAATTTGACGTATATCAGCTGATATAGATAATATTTTAGGAT
The DNA here is from genome assembly GCF_040274425.1 of Carnobacterium sp. Classification (NCBI taxonomy): domain Bacteria; kingdom Bacillati; phylum Bacillota; class Bacilli; order Lactobacillales; family Carnobacteriaceae; genus Carnobacterium; species Carnobacterium sp. The sequence goes on along the minus strand of NZ_JBEMBC010000075.1, from coordinate 5,235 downwards.
CCAAAAGATTTAAGCCATAGGGACCCAAAATAATCCCGGTTAAAATGAGACCCAATAAACCTGGTAAACGTAAACGACTAAAAATTGAACTAAATATAAAACCAACAATCAATATCAAAGCTATACTTAAAAGCATTCTTTATTCTACCCCCATCTTAATTAAAAACTATATTGGTCATTCACCACGCAAAAAAAGCTGACGACAGACTGCGGCCTATGCGCAGAAGTCATCAGCTTTAATAAGCGGTTTAAGCAATATGCTTAGGGAGACATTCATTCCCAAAATAGTATTGTACTACTATATAATTTTTCATTATACAAGTCAAAATGTTAGATAGACGATTATAAGCAATTTCATGTATTCACAACATCTTTGACGTACTTAAACAAGTACGTTACAATAGTAAGAAAGATGTTAAAGGGAGGAATAGCTTATGTCTATCGTAAACCCTAGCCAAGCTAGAAAAGTCTTTTATCAACTATTGAAAGACGTCAACAAAACTAACGAACCCATTTATATCTCTGGCAAAAACGAAGAAAGTGAAGCCGTTATGGTCAGTAAAAAAGACTGGGACGCAATTCAAGAAACATTATACCTTCAATCTGCTGGCGTAGCAGATGTGATCCACCAGCGTGAACAAGAAAATGAGTTTGTTGCATTGGAGGATATCGATTGGGATACTCTGTAAAATTAGCAAAATCAACAATGAAGGACCTTAAAAATTTAAAATCGGCTCATTTAGAGCAAAAATTTAAAGAAATAATGGAAATTTTAAAAGAGAACCCGTTTCAAAATCCACCGCCTTATGAGAAGCTAGTCGGAAATTTAAAAGATAACTATTCCCGGCGATTAAATATTCAACACCGAGTGGTTTACTCGGTTGATAATGACGCAAAAGAAGTCATTATTTGGTCGGCTTGGACGCACTACGAAAGATAGAAAACCACTTTTAAAAAAGTGAATTTCTATCTTTTTTTTATGTAATGAGCTTGTCTTTTTTCGGACCAACTACCGAAAAAAGACAGTGCATAAAGAGCCATTTTTTTCCGACGCCAACGACGAAAAAAACGGCTTGATCTTGCCAGAAAAAGAGACCGAAATGGACACATTTCTAGTCTCTTTTTCTGGCTCAAAACGGACACGTTTTGACCAGGTTTTTCAGGGGGATTGGGGGAGCAGCGCGTCCCCCAACAAGGTCGTTTGCGCCACGAAGTGGCTAGCAAACATAGAGCTTGCCAAACCCCTTCAACCAATCTTACCACTGGAAACCGAAAGCGTTTTAGTGGTATGCTTGGTTTCTGAACGACAGAGAAGAAAAACAGGGGGTGGGACGTTGAGCGAACGAGAGATTTTTGAGGACACTTCAGCTGAGAGAAACCCGAAGCGCAAAGAGCCGAAACAAATCAGCTTTCGAGTGAGCGAACCCGAATTTGAAAAGTTGAAGCGCTCCGCTGAAAGTTTGCAAATGAGTGTGCCGGCTTTTGTCAAAAGCAAGGCACAAGGGGCTAAGCTCGTGACACCAAAAGTGGACCGAGCAGGCGCGATTGAAATCGCCAAACAATTACGCGCGATCGGCAACAATATCAACCAAATGGCACGAGCCACAAATACGGCAGAACTTGATCCGAATTTAGCCGCCAACCTAATAGCTGAATTAAAAAAGACACAAAAGGAGTTGAATCAACTATGGAAAAATCTAAATTAATCAACAGGAGATCAGTTCTACAACTTGTTTCGTTTGGTTTCGCCGTTTTTCTTATCCGAGTGGGAATGGATTATTTTTCGAATCAACCCATTGAGGGAGCAAAAATTGCCACAGAAGTGGTGTTAACCACTATTATTTACGGACTTCTAACGCTACTATTTGATTACTTTTCTAGAAAAAAAATGAAGAAAGGACATTGATATGGCCACCATTAAATTAGCCCGCAGCACCAGTTGTTCGCGCTGCATTAACTACGCTGAACCGCGTGCGACCGTCAAAAGCGGCTTAAATTGTGATGTCAATTATGCCAAAACTCAGATGAAAGCCACCCGCATGATCTATGGAAAAGACGATAAGGTCCAAGCGCATACTCTTATTCAGTCATTTAAGCCCGGTGAGATCACTCCGGAACAAGCAAATGAACTAGGTTACGAATTAGCGCAAAAAGTCGCTAGCGGTCACCAGGTGGCCATTTACACCCATACAGATAAAGACCATATCCATAATCACTTAGTCATTAATAGCGTCAATCTGGATACGGGTTTGAAATTTCAAGCGCATGGCGTGGAGGCAATCGAAAAGGTTAAAGAAATCAACGACGAAATTTGTTTGTCTCATGGTTTGACCATTCCAGAAGAACCGGCCCAAATCCGCTACACTGCCGCAGAAAAAAGTATTCTAGAACGTCCAGGACAGACCAGCTGGAAAGACGAGATCCGAGAAAAAATCGAACAAGCCAAACAAACCAAACAAACCACTCCTAATTTTGACGTGTTTAAAGAAAAATTGGCTGAAAATGGCGTAAACGTGATTGAAAGAGGAAAAACAGTGACGTATCAACATGTAGCAGAAAATAAAAAAGTCCGCGCTAAAAAATTAGGCGCAGATTACGAAAAGGAGACCATCATAAATGGCTTTGAGAGACAATTTGAACCAACAGACACCCGAAACGACAACCCAACAACCGAACCAATCAAGCTTGAACCAGGATTTGCAGCAATTGATCCAAGTCTTGACCGAGATCCGGAACTACAGCGGAGCGACGCTGCAACAGAAAAGTTTGGAGAAAGCCAACCTGGAGAACAACTTACAAGAGATTCAACAAGTGACAAATACAGTCCTGAACAGCTTCAACAGCAACTTGAAACACTTAGAAACCACACAGACCAACTACAACGAGACAGCTCAAAAGCAGTCAATCGAATCCTTGAGACACCTGAAAACGATCCTGAACGACCTGTTAGACAAAAACAAGACGGAGATCGCGAAGATCCAGCAAGAGATGAACCAGAACAACGCCCAGTTAAGCGAGATCAACCAAACCATCACCAAGACCATGGACCAAGTCTTTGAGAAACTAAACGCTGAAATCAAGCGCACCAATCAAAAACTGACCTTTCGAACGGTTGCAACAAATTTATATGCGAGTGTCCCGACCGGTATCGTTGTTGTAGCGCTTATGTGGCTACTGAATGCCTTTAATGTATGGTGAAAATTGGGACCATTGAGAAAAGTTAGTGGTTTAAAAATACAAAAATGAAACAATTACTAGAAATAGAGAGTTAAAATCAATTTAAATCCACTAAAAAAGACGTTAGATCCGTTTAAAACTAATCGAACGTCTTTTATAAGGCTTAACATTAAAATTGAAATTAGAGCTGTTATTTTGGGTTTAACACATACAGTGGTTCGAACCGTCGAGCGTAAGTCGAGACATTGAACGCTGCAGATGGTTTTGAACTATATAAAATCTCTTTTAACTTGCGTAGCAAGTTTTCTTTTTTATATTTTAGGTTTTTAAATTTCTTCTTAAAAATAATTTATGAGCTATTCTTTTATATTAGTTTTAAGAAAGTTTTAAAAGAGTTTTAAAGATAAAAGAGTTTTAGGGAGGAATTATAGCTTACGGCCACGCGGGATACAGTTATAGTAAAGACGACATTTTGTCTGCACTATAGACGACATTTTGTCTGCGTATAGACGACATTTTGTCTGGCTATAGACGACGTTTTGTCTGCGTATAGACGACACTTTGTCTGCTTAAGAACGACACATCATTTACATGTCGTCTGCTAGTGTTTATAATGAAATAAACACTACAGAAAGGTGGAATTTTTGTTGAATGAAATTGTAAAATATGAAAATAGTTTGAACGATGTAAGTTTTAGAAAATTCAATCCTAATGAATTAGATTTATTTTTTTCAATATGCTCAAAGTTAAAAGATAAATACACTCAAGAAATCGAATTTAGTTTTGAACAATTAAAAGAGTTAAGCAATTATTCGCCGACATCTGTTAAACGGTTTATGAATGATCTAGATAAAACGTATACTAAAATGCTAGGTCTTACATATGGGGAACGTACAGAAACAAGAATAAAACGTTTTGTATTGTTCACAAAGTTTGATATCAATGCAGATACACAAACTGTAAAAATTGGTATCAATAATGAATTTGAATTTCTCTTGAATGACTTTGAAATGTTTACTAAATTTGAGTTAAAGGAATTTACAGAAATTAATAGCTCTTATACAAAGACGATTTACCGTAAATTAAAACAATTTAAAGGTACAGGCTTCTATACAGTCTCGATTGAAGAATTTAAACGATTATTAGATATTCCTAAAAGTTATCGTATGTATGATATAGATAGAAGAATCCTTGATAAAAGTATTAAGGAGTTAAAACCATTCTTTAAAAGTCTAAGTTATAAAAAAGAAAAAGCTAAAAAAGGAAATAAAATTGAAAGAATTAGTTTTATTTTTGAGGAAAAAAAACAAGCACAGGTTCCATTATATGATTGGGTTAACAATAAAGAGATAGAATCACAATCTGAAAGATATAAGAGTGAAAAGTCCAAACAAGAAAAATTAAATACTAGTGTCGTTAATTAAATTCATTTAAACTATTGTTATAACAACATTTAAGGTGGTTTTATTTATGAATAAGGATAGTAATTTTATAGAATACATATCGCCTAATGTCGCTGCAAAGAAGTTAGGAATTGCAGTGACAACCTTGCGAAAATACTCTAGTTTGATTGAAAAAGCGAGTGGAAACAAGTCTTATTTCAATCGTGATAGCAATAACAGTCGATTGTATACAAATAGCGACGTGTCGGTTTTGAAACGGGTGGTAGCGTTAAAAGTACGCCCTGATTTTTCTCTTGAAAAGTCTATAAAACAAGCATTGTCAGAAAATGACGTGTCGGACGTATCAGGTACCGATACTCGACTTGAGAGCGACACGAATAACGACATGCAACCGATTCAAGATGATAAAATCAAACAATATGAGTCGCTTATTAATCAACTAATTGAAAGTAACCTAAAATTATCAGATCAATTAGAAGTTGCTATTGTAAAGTTGGAAAATCATGATAAAAAATTACTGGAACTAGAACAAAGTTCACCAGAGAAAATAAGTATATTTAATCGTATATTCAAAAAAAAATAATTACAATAATTTAGTTATTTTGCCAACTTATTAAACAAAGAACTCCCACCATTTTATTAAGGTAGGAGTTCT